>JAVVFR010000364.1:0-2207 GCA_032250595.1 Bacteroidales bacterium
TCAGGTGAATGATCCGATATCGGGTATTTTGCCAAAGGATATTGTAGAAGACAGCAACGGTGAGTTGTGGATTGCCGACAACATACGGGGAATGGTTCGTGCGGTGCAACCTTTCCTTTTTTATATATACGTTCCTAATGGCCCTTCTACGATCAATGTATTTAATATGGTTATTGAAGAGCGTACCTTATGGGTTGCTCCCGGAGCATTGTCGAGTTTCTGGGGAAAGACATATAACGATAATGGTATATTTTCATTGATAAATGGAAAATGGAAGGTATATAATAAATGGAACCACCCCGGCCTTGATACAGTAACTGATATTGTGTCAATAGCTATTGATCCTTTCGACAAAACCAGAGTGTATGCCGGTAGCTGGGACAAAGGAATTGTATTATTTGAAGCCGGGGTAATGAAGAAAATCTTTAACGCGGAAAACAGTGCATTATCTGTGCTTGAGTTTCCTGCGTTGGGTATGTTTTCTATTGGTGTTGCCGGTTTGTGTTTTGATAATGATGGCAATTTATGGGCTACCAACTCAGGGGTATCAAAAAACCTGGTAGTAAGGAAAAGAGACGGTACCTGGAAAGCCTTTAACACTAATACCCCTGATATGAAAATGAATGAAAACGTGCAGGGTAAGATTGTGATTGATCATTTTAATCAACAGTGGATATTGATAGGCAGAGGTAATGGAATACAGGTATACAATCACAACAACACAATAGATAATACAGCCGACGATAAAGTAAAACATATTGGAACAACTACCGGAAAAGGGGGTTTGCCCAGTACCTTGATAACTGATATTGCTGTTGCCCGTGATGGAGAGATATGGATTGGTAGCGATAAAGGCATTGCGGTGATTTATTCTCCGGGCAATGTGTTCACCTCTTACAATTATGATGCACAACAGATACTTGTTGAACAAGACGGGTATTATCAGTTTCTGTTGGAGTCTGAATATATCACTGCTATTGCTGTTGACGGGGCAAACAGAAAATGGATCGGCACCGAACGTGCCGGAGTGTTTTTAATCTCTCCGGATGGTACAAAGGAGATACTTCATTTTACTTCGGAGAACAGTCCACTGTTTTCCAATGCGATAACGAGTATTGCTATCGATCATAACACCGGAGAAGTGTTTTTTGGTACCGATAAAGGGATCATATCCTATCGTGGTACTGCTACAAAGGCGGAGAATATTCATAGCAATGTAAAAGTGTTTCCCAATCCGGTGCATCATGAATATACCGGGCCTATTGCTGTATCAGGACTCGTGGAAGATGCGTTGGTTAGAATTACTAATATTAGCGGTAGTGTTGTGTATAGTGATAAGGCCGATGGTGGACAATTAGTTTGGTATGGAAAAGATATGGATGGAAGAAAAGTAGCTACCGGTGTTTATCTCGTGTTCTCCTCCAATAGCGATGGCACCGAGACAATGGTCGCTAAAATATTACTTATCCAATAAAATAAAATTGTGAGTTTGAACTGTTGTTATGCTCCTTAAAACAAAAGCTGTTTTTTTTAAACAGGTGAAATTCAGTGATACCAAACGAATGGTCACTTTCTATACTGAAGAGATAGGCACGGTTTCCGTTGTAATGCGGTACGATAAAAAACTAAAAAACTTTATTCCGTTATCTCCTGTTGAACTTGTTATTGATTATCATGAAAACAAACCGGTTCATTATATAAAAGAGTATACCTTTCAACCTCCTCTGTACAATATTTCCGGTAACCCCTTGAAAGCCTCAGTAGTTATTTTTCTTAATGAAGTACTATATAATGCTATCAAAGAACATGAAAAAAATAAGGCTCTCTTTAACTTTATCCATGAAAATATTATAGCATTTGATCGTACAGCAATGCCACAGTTCGATTTTCACATCTATTTCATGATTGGGCTTACACGATTTCTTGGATGCTATCCGGAAAACAATTTTAATGTAAAAAACTGCATTTTTGATCTTAGAGAAGGAAAATTCGTCATTCATGCCGATCATCAGGATACCATAACCGGTAATGAGGCGGAGATATTTTCAATATGTATTGCGAATGAGCAGACAAAGCGGTACCAAAGCATCGTAAAAAGAGTTTTTAGAATAGCACTGTTGCATCATTTGTGTTTCTACTACCGTATTCATCTCGAGGGTTTTCATATGCCTAATTCATTGCGTGTGCTTGAAGAAGTGATGCAATAG
>JAVVFR010000365.1:0-2199 GCA_032250595.1 Bacteroidales bacterium
TTGAGGAGTTCAGCACATCAAACGACAATATGGAAGAGATTTTTGAAAACCGGGAGCAAATTGAGATCGCCAGGTTTTACGAACGTCTGCCAAAACCCACACTGATTGCTATTCAGGAATATCTCGAGGGAAAGACCTATTACAGGAACCCACACAAAGAGAAACCGGAAGTGGAATAAAACAGAGTGTTCAGCTTGAAACTATGTTAGAAGGAAAAAAGGTTATTATTGGTATTACCGGTGGTATAGCAGCTTATAAGATTCCACTGTTGGTGCGGTTGTTGGTAAAAATGAAAGCAACAGTAAAAATTATTATGACTCCTGCTGCTCATGGTTTTGTAACACCTCTTACTCTTTCTACGCTTTGCGGTCATCCGGTACTTACTGATCCTTATGATAAAGAGACAGGAGCCTGGAACAGCCATGTTGATCTGGGAAAATGGGCAGATCTCTTTTTAATAGCCCCGCTCTCTGCCAATACATTAGCAAAAATGGCACACGGCCAATCAGATAATCTTTTGCTAACCACCTACCTCTCTGCTCAATGTCCTGTATTTTTCGCTCCTGCCATGGACCTCGACATGTATAAGCATCCGACTACACAACAAAACATAACTCTGCTACAGCAACGAGGTAATATCTTTATTGCTCCGGCCACCGGCGAATTGGCATCGGGACTATGTGGTGAAGGAAGAATGAAAGAACCTGCAGAGATACTGGAAGTAATTAAGGATCACTTTAAAAAAAAAAGTGACTTCACCAACAAAAACATTCTTATAACAGCCGGGCCAACAAGAGAACCCATCGACCCGGTGAGGTATATCTCAAACTACTCCTCCGGAAAAATGGGATATGCCATTGCTGAGGCTTTTGCCGATCGTGGTGCCAATGTTATTATCATAAGCGGTCCAGTAGATCTTGCTATTCACAACCCCCGTATCAACATAGTACCTGTTACAACCGCCGGAGAAATGCTTGATGCCGTGAACAACCTTTCAGATAACATAGATGTATTTGTTATGACAGCTGCTGTGAGTGATTACAGACCTGCTGTTGTGGCAAAACAAAAGATAAAAAAAGAGGATGCCGGAGAGGTAGTCTTATCACTCAAGAAGAATAAAGATATTCTTGCTCATATCGGAAAAAACAAAACTTCGAAACAACTGGTGATAGGTTTTGCTCTTGAAACAGAAAATGAGATTGACAACGCAATTAGGAAGCTGGAAAATAAAAACGCTGACCTTATCGTTTTGAATTCATTGAACGACCCGGGTGCAGGCTTTGGTGCTGACACCAATAAAATATCAATCATCGATAAAAACGGACGTGTAAAGCGTTTTTCATTAAAAGGAAAAAAGGAAGTAGCACAAGATATCGTTGACACCGTAAAAAAGATTATTTTATGAGAACCACTATTCTACTTATTATACTGTTGATGCTCACTTCTGTGGCAAAAACCCAGGAGTTGCGATGTAATATACAGGTAAATGCCCAAAGCATCTCAGGCAGTGACCGTACGCTTTACAACACTTTACAAACAGCCTTGTATGAACTGGTGAACAACAAAAAGTGGACAAGCCATCTGTTTACTTACGAAGAACGAATAGAGTGCAGTTTTCAGTTAACGATAACAGAACGTTCAACGGATGTTTTTAAAGGACAGTTGTTAGTACAATCTACCAGACCGGTTTTTAATGCATCCTATACTTCACCCGTATTTCAGTACCTTGACAAAGAGATAAGGTTTGAATATATCGAAGACCAAACTTTAGAGTTTATCGAAAATCAGCATGTTAACAATTTAACATCCATATTGGCTTATTATGCCTATATTATCATTGGAATGGACTTCGAGACCTTTAAGGAGGGGTCCGGGACAACCTATTTTGATAAAGCACAAAATATTGTAAATACAGCGCAAAGCGACAATCGCGCAACTGGTTGGAAAGCTTTTGAAAGCCAAAGAAATCGCTACTGGATTGTTGAGAACCTTACCAATGGAAGATATAATGATATAAAAACATCAATGTATCAATATCACCGGTTGGGTCTCGATATCATGTATGAAAAACAGGAAGATGGAAGACAGAATGTTGTAAAAGCCCTTGAATTATTGATTAAAGTAAAAAGGACAAACCCAAATCTCTTTATCCTTGAATTATATATGCATGCCAAAGTAGATGAACTGGTGCTAATGTTT
>JAVVFR010000366.1:0-2197 GCA_032250595.1 Bacteroidales bacterium
GTGTAAACGATGCTCCCACGCGCATTACAGGCCCGTCGAGGTATTCAAAGGCTTTCTCACTTATCAGTGCAGCGATCTCGCCGCCAAAACCACCAAACACTTTGTCTTCATGAACAATTAGTGCTTTCGAGGTTTTTTTGATACTCTCTAAGATCGTCTCTTCATCGAGGGGCGACAGCGATCGCAGGTCAATCACTTCTATAGAGACATCTTCGGTTTTCTCAATGTTCTCTGCTGCCTTGATACTCATATGGGTAGTATTACCATAAGTGATAATAGAGAGCTGTTTCCCTTGTTTTCTTATCCTGGCTTTTCCGAAAGGCACTTCAAAATCATCGGGAATAGCAGTAGCGGCTACCGGGGCGTTATAGAGCGCTTTGGGTTCGAGGAACAGGGTAGGTCCTTCCGACCTGATAGCAGTTCGCAGCAAACCGGCAGCATCGTCGGCGTATGAAGGGTAAACGACCTTGATACCCGGAAAAGTAGCCAGCACCCCTTCAGTGGATTGTGAATGGTACAGGCCACCGCCAATGTATCCTCCGGAGGCAAGCCGTATCACTACATTCGGAGAAAACTGCCCATTGGTACGCCAATACTCATGAGTCATCTCTACATATTGCTCCATGGCAGGCCAGAAGTAATCGGCAAATTCTGCCCCTTCTATAACAATCCTTATCTTCTTATTGTAACGGCTCATCCCGTTTGCAGTGCCTACTATAAAGTCTTCCGCAATAGGAGCATTAAATATCCTTTCGGAACCAAACTCCTGTTGTAGGCCTTTCGATACGTTAAAAATGCCTCCTTTATCTTTGTACGCTACATCTTGTCCCCAAAGGTAGGTGTCGGGATTTCTTCTGAACTCATCTTTCAGCGTCTCGTTGAGGGCGGTGATAAGTTTCTTTGGTGCACTGTTGTCGTTGTGAGTACCATCGATGTATTTTTCAGGGAGATACGGTTTGGGTAACACGTGATCGTATATCGTAGCCGGATCAGGGTCAGGAGCCTGTAAAGCCTTTTTATGTGCACTGCTAACTGTTTTCTTCACCGCTTCATCGATAGCATCAAGTTCTTTGGTGGTAATACGTTTACTATGGATAAGCTGTTTGCGATACCTCGGCAGAGGGTCGGCAGCGGCTGTACAATGTATTTCGTTCTCATCACGATAGAGCTCATGTTTATCACTGTTGGAGTGGGAGCCGATACGTACAACGCTGGCATGAACGATAACCGGCTCACTGTGTTCCTGTGCATGGGCTTTGGCCTCCGCCATAGCATTCATTGAATCAAACACGTTTTTTCCATCACAGTGGATGATACGCAAGTTTTTTAATCCGGAGAAGTTATCTGCCACATAGCGGTTGGCAGTCTGGTCTTTCTTGGGGACAGAGATACCGTAGCGGTTGTCTTGAAAAACAAAGATCACCGGCAGCTTCTCCCGTGATGCCCCGTTGATGGCTTCATACACATACCCTTCAGATACCGACGACTCTCCTTGTGAACTGATGGCTACACCATTCTCCTTGTATCTCTTTAACGCACGCGCTACCCCGGTGGCATGCAACGTATGGTTGCCTGTGGCAGAAGAGACGTTATGGATGTTCCATGCCGGCTTGGCGAAGTGGTTCGACATATGACGACCGGCACTTGCTACATCAGTAGCTTTGCTGATGCCGTTTAGAATAATCTCTTCTGCCGTAAGTCCGGCAGAGAGGGCAGTAAGCATATCGCGATAGTAAGGAAACAGATGGTCTGTACTCCGGCCGAATGTTTGTCCGATAGCCAACTGGATACCGTCGTGACCTGCATACGGAGCGTGATATGACCATCCTAATGCCTGTTTAAGATAATTGGGTGCCTTGTCATCCAAGACCCTGCCTAACGCCATCAAGCGATACCATAGTAACAACGTCTTCTTTGGCGTGCTCTTTATATCGAATCTCTTTTGCATGGTAATGCAGTTTAGTTTACAATTAATAAAACAACAATATGAACTGTTTTGTTTAACATTCAGATTTTATTTGCATGGATAAAATTTATGTATTAATTTTGTCGATCAGTTTCAACCTGAGATGGACACGTAGCTCAATTGGATAGAGCGTCTGACTACGGATCAGGAGGTTGGGGGTTCGATTCCTCCCGTGTTCACTGATACAAAATGCAAAAACACGCAAAACCCTGAAAGTCAAACGCTTTTAGG
>JAVVFR010000368.1:0-2195 GCA_032250595.1 Bacteroidales bacterium
GTTTTTGAGCTCGCATGTCCCAGCAACTCCTGGATATAGCGCAAGTCGGTGCCATTCTCCAGCAGATGGGTGGCGAAGCTGTGGCGGAAGGTATGCATGGTAACGTGTTTTTTTATCCCTGCTTGTGTCACCGCCTTTTTCAGTACGTTTTGTGCACTGCGCTCTGAATAACGATCGCCACGCATCCCTTCAAACAGATAACCCGTTGGCCGGTAAAGCTTATAATACTTCCTTAGTACTTCCAGGGTCTTGGCCGACAATAGTGTGTAACGATCTTTCTTCCCCTTTGCTTGTCGTATATGTATCATCATCCGCCCGGAATCGATATCTTTTGTCTGTAAATTCAATAATTCACTGATTCGCAATCCTGCTGAATAGGTTAGCATGATCAAGGCTTTGTGCTTGATATTTTTAAGAGATCTGATGATCTTACTGATCTCTTCTTCACTCAATACTACCGGCAAAGGCTTTTCTCTCCGTGGACGCTCTATTTCGTAATATTTCTTCACACCTCCAAGCACCTTCTCATAATAGAACTTTATCGCATTGATCATTTGATTCTGATACGAGGTAGAGACTCCTCTTTCATGAACCAGATACCGTATAAACTGCATCACCTCTTCATGCGTTATCTCATCTATCTTCCTGGTGTTGTAATAGTTAATAAATTCTTCAAACATACCACTGTAAATCTTTACTGTTCGTTCAGCATATCTTTTTATCCTGAGTTTCTCTATCATATTTTTGGGACACTTCCTGTAGTTAGGTATCGAAAAAGGATGAGGGCGTGGCTTTACTCTTTTTATAGGTTGTACACGTTTTTCTTCGAAATCAATACGTTCCTGGAAACAGAACCGTTTTATCTCCTCTCTTATTTTCTCTGTGCATGGCACATACCACCAATGGTTTTGATGGTCATATTCGTAAAAAGAGAATCCTTTCAAAAGTGCAATAATACCCTTATGATAAGGTACAATAACTTTATATTTTCCCTTCCCTTCGTCAATCAATAATATTTTCATACTCTTGCGGTTACATAAACTATGGATTGTTATACGAAATAAGTATTTCGTTTAGCGCTTACAATATGGGGTAAACGAACTTATTATCTATATATGCAGGAAAATGAAAATGTGGAAGAAAGTGTGGTTCAAAACAACCCGTAGCAGCCACACGGGCATTCACTTTCACCCTATTAGCAATACCCGGTTAATCAGACTTTATGTCTATCATCTTTCTGCAGGCATTATCCAGCATCAGGGCCGACTCAATACTATAGCTAGCGCTGGTGCTGGTTTTACTCGCTTTGCAATTTTTGTAATATTCACCTCCTTTTAATTCTGTTGAAGGGGTTTCTAATAGATGCAACAGAGTTTTTGCTCCTTTCCGAGGTGATTTGCCGAATATTTTAAAGAACTGCTTTGCAACCCAACCCCCTTTTCTTACTAAACCAGTATTGACCAAACCCGGATGCTGACTATAAAAACTAATGCCCAGATGCTCGAATTTTTTCTGGTATAAACGGGTCAGCAATATGATTCCAAGCTTTGACTGTCGATAGGCTTTAAATCCACTAAACTTTTCTCTAAATTCCAAATCATCTAAATTAAGGCCTCCCTGATGCAGCGCAGATGCGGTGTTAATAACTTTCGGACTTCCCGATTTTTGAAGCAGTTCTTTTAACTCGTAAATAAAAAGAGCCGGCACCAAAAGGTTTACTTGAAGGGTATTCTCAATATCATCTTCAGTTTCTGTAAATTCAAAATTCCACGTTCCGGCATTATTAACCAATGCATCTAACTTACTCACACGCTCTTTAATCTTACCACAAGCTTTCTTAACAGATTCCAGGGAGTTAAAATCACATGTAATAAGTTCAATGGAACCTTTTAGGCCAGGGTTTTCATTAACTACTTCCTCAATTAATTTTTGTCCTTTAGTAGCATCACGATTGGTTAACAGCACCGTTGCACCATTAACAGCGAGCTGTTTAACAGCTGCTCTTCCCAACCCGGAAGTGCCACCTGTAAAAAGAATTATTTTTTTATTCATTCGCTTCATATCAAAATTTTTATTGTTTCTGTTTCTTAATTATTATCATAATAATCATAGGTAGCATGGTTTGTGGGTTTGTGACGGTTAACGGGAGTCTGTGCAAAAACTAAGTATAATTAATTATACGTGGCTAAAAATAG
>JAVVFR010000367.1:0-2195 GCA_032250595.1 Bacteroidales bacterium
AACAGATTACGGCACTGAGACTGGATTTCGATGTAATGATTGTCGATAACAATAACGGCAAGCTTCCATTGTATAAAATGGTTCAGAGGCATTCGCAAAACAGCAGTTTGATAATATTGGATATACCAAAGATGGCTGCCGGGGAAGATGCCGGATTTGTGAAGCGCATAAACAGTATGCTGAAGTTTATAGGCACTACTTTGCTTGTGGGTACTTCCGACCATTTTAAAACCCCTGTTGAGGAGCAGCTTGTGATACAAAAAGCAATAAGCTCACAACAGACAACCCCCTTACAGGATAAGAGGGGCCAGGCACCGTTGAAATCACATCGCAGTGTCCTGCTTTTCAATGAGATAAAATGTATTGATGAAGGGTTTAAAACTATTAATAGTTCACTCACCGATAAAGTATTTTCTGACCTTTCAGGTACCTATAATGCAATATATGCACTCTTGAAAGATATTGAGATAAAGAAGCATGATAATTCAGTTATTGACTTTTTTATTGAAGCAAAAAAGCTTATCGATGACTCCTTGCCGGCAGGTATCGCTGAAGTTTCAGAAACTATTATAAAAGCTACGAACAGCTACCTCAGAAATGCAAAACGGTTGATATTTAAAACGCCTGTGATTTTACGTCTCGCTTATGAAAATAATGATCCTAATGTTAAAAACAAAAAACCCAGGAAGGTACTACTCTTAAAAACGGCGAAAAGGTCTTTTAATACAATGTTTATGCCATCTTTCCCACAACATCTGAGTAGCATTGGTGTAGCAGGAATGGAAATAAATAACTGCTTTATTAACTGGATAAACAGTTTAGATGGTAAACTGCCTCTAGAATTAAAGAGTTTGCGCTCGTCTCTGGATTTAGTTTACACCCGGTTAAACAATCGTTTTCTGGAAAGCCTAAACACGCTTTCAAGAGAGATGTGTAACAAAATTTTTGATGACGCAGACCATGTGAAGAAAACTTCCTTTGGTAATAAGTATAAGAGCAGCGCATTCAAGCAAGGGATAAAGCATATTAGTCTGTATGCAAAAAAATGGAACAGAAATCAACAGTTGCTTGCCAACCATCTGCATCTGCAAATGCAAATGAAAATATTGCAATTGCAAACATCAATGAATATCTCCAACGCTACCCAATCCATAGAGCATAAAATAACAGACGATTCATTAAATGCCATTGACCGGTTTATTAAAATCAAAGATAGTATCTCGATCGCGGAGGCTGCAGCGATTGAAAACAAATTGTTTGAGATAGCCAATATGGTTGATGCTGATGCCCTTTTCAGGGAGATATTTGCCGGGTTTGAAAAGCAGATAGAGCATATTGATGATGGTATTGAGCTTATTACAATAGAAGCATTGCGTGATTATGAGGAGCAACAGCACAATATCACTCCTTCATTTTATAAAGTGAGGAAAATCATGCACCGGCTAATTGAGAACAGGATAATGGCTGAGGTAAAAAAGACCTATCAGGAGAGTGTCAATGCGTTACGACTGGAATGCGGGAAAGCCGAAAACAGTATTATGCTGGTTAGGCTGACATTGTCGGATTCTGTTTCCAGCAAGAAACAGCGACTGCTCGTCATGGAGAAAACGTTGACACAACTGCATGAGTTTGTTGAAAATATCAAAACACTGAATGCGATGATGCATGCAGATATTGAGGCTGTTCTCAACCATCTTAATCAGGTGCTTGACGTAACAATATTTGTTGATATGGCAGACGATTACGCTTATCTGTCTCAAAAGATGGGGACCAATAAGGTTGCCTTGTTTTTTAAAAAGAGCACCGGAAAAGTTGTGGATATGCTCGACCGGATTATTATGATCAGCAGAGAGCGATTGATAGAGAGCGACTACCTGCACAAAGTCAAATCTACAACAAATCCACATACTAAGTTTGCTGATTTCATAGATACGGTAAGCCTCAGTGCCATAGCAGTTAAAAAGCTGCCATTTTATTACTTTCATATGTTTACCAGTAAACATGCGGCACCGATAGTACCGGTAGAGACCCGAAAGGCAGAACTCGAGGAAGCCGGGAAAGCAATACAACGTTTTGTTGATGGCAAAAGCGGAGCTATACTCTTTACCGGTGAACACCTTTCAGGAAAGAGTTATTTAATGCATAATGCAATAAATCTGTATGCTAATAACAATGTTATTGCCGTCGCACCGCCG
>JAVVFR010000369.1:0-2183 GCA_032250595.1 Bacteroidales bacterium
CTGCCGATACGACATCGCCGCTAACAGCACCAAAACCAGCAGAAGCGACAACGGTCGTCATCGCCAACCCCCCCCGCACATGACCTATCCACCTCTTGGCCATTTCAAAGAACTCAGCACCAACTCCGGTATTGAGTATCAAATACCCCATGAATACGAAAAGCGGTATTACCGTATAGGCGTGTATGCTGAGATTCCTGAAGGGGAATAATCCCAGGCTTGTTAAGGCGGGGTCCAATCCAATAATAAATGCCGTACCAATAAAGCCAACTATTCCGAAGGCAAACGCTACAGGCATGCCCATGAACATTAATACCAAGGATATGATACAACCTAAATAGCCAATCATTTCTGATTCCATCTTCTTTACCTTCCTATAAGATTTACATAAAATCACCACGACCTTAAGTGACTTTCAATACTGTTTTTTTATTTTAATGAAATATCAAGAGCATCCCTGTCAGCGATTAAATCTGATAAAGATTTAAGGAAATCCAATGCTAGCACTAACAAAAGAAGAGCTAATCCTGCCCCACCAATAAATTGGAATGGCGCGATAGGGAGATTCATGATAGGCGTAATCAATTCCCCATCAATAGAATTAAATCCCTGCTTCAATGTTTGCCAGGCAATTAGAAACATAAATACAACACTACAAAAGTATACGAACAAGTCTATGATACGCCTGGTTCTCCCTCTACATAAATCTATTATATTTGTAACTGTAATATGCCTTTTATAATATTGTGTTGCTGCCAAAGAAAGAAAGCTTACAATTGTTAATAGAAGTGATTCTATTTCCATAGCACCTATGATGCCACGGTCAAAAAAAGCTCTACTTATTACATCAATGATATTAGTAGTCATCAAGACGAATAACGAAATGACTCCGCAGTAAAGAAATAAAAGCGATGTTTTTTCAATAAGACTTATTTTTTTGATTTTATACATACCCTATTTCTCCAATTTTATTGCGGCATAAAAGTACTAATAGGCAATCAATATCTCGCTTCAAAAACAAAACAACTATTAATTTTTTGAGTTTTTTGCGTTGATGGATTCATATCCTGCTTGGCAACGAAACCGACACTTAACAGGTTTCGTTGCCAAGCATTTTGCTTAATTTATTCCTACTATTAAGTATTCAATTTATTACTTAGCGACAGGCAATTCACCAGCAGACCAGAACAGTGGGTTCTGGCCGGATTCAATTTGCCTTACCAACTCGCGGGCATCTTCAAGAACTTCGTTGCCTGGCAGCCCCTTTTTCTCCATATCTGCAGCCCATTGTTCATGTACAGGAGCCATTAGCTTCTCGAATTCATCTTTAACTGCAGGAGAAACCCTCTCAGGGGCGGGCTTGTTATTCTTTTTTGCATAGTCTTCAATCATCATCTTGCTTGCATCATCGTAACTATCAAAAACAGAACCACACATTTCGGCACCTTTGACACCACTATATTGATTAAATACTTGCTTTATATCGTCAGGAAGGCTATCCCATTTCCCCTTGTTCATAGCCAACACGAAAGGAAAGGCATAAAGGTTTACTCCCCCCAGGCTATAATTGGTTTGCTCATACCATTTCCATATATACTGCCCTTCCCACTCCACGGTATTCCCATCAACTGTGCCCTTCGATAAAGCATCATAAACCTCTGGGAAGGTAAAACTGACCGGGGTAAACCCAAGTTGTTTTGCAATATATTTGAAGTACAAGCCACCACCCTGTATCTTTAAACCTGCAAAATCTTCTTTAGTACTGACTTTTTTGTTTTTTGTAAACAACTGGGCAGGTGCATTGATATTGAAAAAAAGTACATGTACATCTTTAAATTCATTTTGGAGCGCAGGATATTTTTCATACAGAGAGGTCATTACAATTGAGGCGGTCCTGTTGTTAGGCCACAGCATTGGCAGAAACCCATATTCCGTTAAAGGGAAACGCCCCGACTCATCCATCAGAAACACATGTCCGATATCAGCGATCCCATCGACAACGGCCTCCCAAGTATCCGCTTCTTTCACCAATTGCTCTGCTGGGAACACCTTTATATCAATCCGACCATTACTTGCTTTTTTTAATTGTTCAGCATAAAACGGCCAAATAGCAGCATTGAATGAACTTCCCGGGGGATACCAGTTAGCCATCCTGAACTTGTACACCTTGTCCTGCTTTGCAT
>JAVVFR010000012.1:0-12589 GCA_032250595.1 Bacteroidales bacterium
GTAGTATTTTCTCAATTTAAATACCGGAATAAAATAAAATTTCAAAGATGGTTTCGATGAAAATTCCATAACATATTTATCCAAAAACGTGTTTGCCAATAAAAAAATGACTACTTTTGCAAACCGTTTGAACTATTGAATTGCGGATGTGGCGTAATTGGTAGCCGCGCTAGACTTAGGATCTAGTGCCGAAAGGCGTGGGGGTTCGAGTCCCTCCATCCGCACTTCTTTTTTATAACAATGGCACATATCAACCTGCCAAAAACCCATAAAAATTGACTGAATGAATATAACACATGAAGAGTCAGGCGAACTAACCGCCATAGTGAAGATTGATATTGAGAAAAATGATTATCAGCAGAAAGTTAATGAGAAACTTGGAGAGTATCGCAGAAAGGCTAAAATGCCCGGCTTCAGAGAAGGAAAGGTACCTATGGGTATCATCAGAAGAATGTATGGCAATGCTATTCTTGTCGAAGAGATCAACACGCTTATTTCACAATCACTGGAATCGTATATAACAGATAATAATATCAAAACGATCGCCTCTCCTTTACCCAATAAAGAAAAACAGGAAACCATTGATTTTGACACACAGGAGACTTTCAGTTTTTATTTTGATATTGCACTGGAGCCTGAACTTACGATCGATCCTGTTACGATTAAAGGAATAAAGAGATATTCCATTACCCCTTCTAAAGCGGTGATTGACGATTACATCCATGATATTCAAAAACAACATGGAACCATTGAAGAGACAGAGACCATTACAGAAGATTCAATTGTACAATGTACTATCCGGGAGATGTCTGATGATGGATCGGTGAAAGAAGAGGGCATTGCCAATGAAGCGCCTGTTTACGTTCGGTATATCAAAGACGACAAAACGAAAAAAGCTTTTTTATCCGCTAAAAAAGCAGACACCCTCGTTATCGATCCTAAAAAAGCTTTCGACAATGTTTCAGAAGTAACATCATTATTAGGAATAGATAAGGAGCAGTATGAAACATTGTCATCAAAATTCAATTTTACCATTGAATCGATAAAAACAATCATTCCAGCCAAACCGGATAAAACACTATTTAAGAAAGCATTCCCGAATATTGAGATAGCCGATGAAAAAGAGATGCGGGAGCATGTTAAAACAGATATTGAGAAATCGTTTGCCGCTGCCACGGAGAATAAGCTCATTGATGATATTACAAAAGTGATTCAGGAAGAGTCAAAGATTACGCTTCCACATGAATTTATGAAACGTTGGATCATGGAGTCAGACGAAGAGAAGAAATTATCACTGGAAGACATTGAAAAAAATTACAATGATTACGCATCACTATTGATTAGTCGTATCATTCGTAATAAATTAACAGAGAAATACAATCTGGCAGTAAACGAAGACGACATCAACAGGCATATAGCCAATATTTTAGGGATGGAGGAAGCTCTTGACTCAGAGGATCAGGAAAAAAAAGCCGGTCTTTTATCCATTGTAAACACAGTAAAGCAGAACAAGCAACAGTTCGAGCAAGTGGTGGATCATCTTGTTGACAAGAAGTTGCTCTCCTTTTTCACTGAAAACATTAAGATTCCAGAAAAGAAAGTTAGTAAAGAAGAATTTGATAAATTAGTATCCAAATAAATCTAACTATTATGAGCCATAACGAATTCAGAAAATACGCTGTTAAGCATCTCGGGGTCAATTCTCTATCTCTCGACCGGTTTTCATCTGCTCACGCGGATTATATCACACCCAACATCATTGAGGAGCGGCAGTTAAATATTGCGCAGATGGATGTTTTTTCGCGACTGATGATGGATAGGATTATCTTTTTAGGTGTCCCCATTGTTGATGATGTAGCGAATATCATCCAGGCACAGTTGTTATTTCTTGAGTCGGTAGATTCGAGAAAAGAGATACAGATCTATCTAAACACGCCGGGCGGGTCGGTATATGCCGGTTTGGGTATTTACGATACGATGCAGTATATTGGTCCACAGGTAGCAACCATTTGCACAGGTATGGCAGCATCTATGGGTGCCGTTTTACTCTGCTCGGGAGCGGAGAAGAAACGCTCTGCCCTGCCTCACTCCAGAATACTAATACATCAGCCGATGGGTGGGGCACAAGGTCAGGCATCAGACATAGAGATAACGGCCAGAGAAATTCTTAAACTGCGTAACGAGTTATACGATATCATCGCAAAACATTCCGGACAAAAATTTGCCAAAATTGAGAAAGATTCTGACCGTGATTACTGGATGACAGCAGAGGAAGCCAAAGCTTACGGAATGATTGATGAAATATTATCCCGCAACAAACCGAAGTAGTTCTCGTATAACGATAACAGAACAGTAAAAAACAGAATATGAGCAAAGAAAAAGACAAGTGTTCATTTTGTGGAAAAGATAGAAAGGATACAAATCTGCTCATCGAGGGGATGGAAGCAAGCATTTGTGACAGTTGTATTGCACAGGCACAACTGATCATGAATGAAGAGTTGTACGACAGCAAAAAAGCAGATTTTGGTGAGTTGGAGATGTTGAAGCCTGTGGAGATAAAGAAACATTTGGACGAATATGTCATCGGACAGGAAGAGGCTAAAAAAGTGATTGCTGTTGCTGTTTATAACCATTACAAACGGATAAACAATATCATAAAACATCGTAATACAAAAAATGAGATAGAGATTGAAAAGTCAAATATCATTCTTGTAGGAGAGACAGGTACCGGAAAAACATTGCTTGCAAGAACGATTGCCAGGATGTTACGAGTACCTTTTTGTATTGCTGATGCGACAGTGTTAACCGAAGCCGGATATGTTGGTGAGGATGTAGAAAGTGTATTATCACGGCTTCTTCAGGCTGCCGATTATAATACTACCGCTGCAGAGAAGGGCATTGTCTTTATCGATGAGATAGATAAGATTGCAAGAAAGAGTGACAATCCGTCTATTACACGTGATGTATCAGGGGAAGGTGTTCAGCAGGCCTTGTTAAAACTTCTTGAAGGTACCACCGTCAATGTGCCACCACAGGGAGGCAGAAAACACCCTGAGCAGAAGATGATACAAATCAACACGGGCAATATTCTTTTTATTTGCGGGGGTGCTTTCGACGGTATTGAGAAAATTATTGCTTCCAGGCTACAGACCAATGTTATCGGGTACTCAACCCCCCGGGAACACCAGGTTGACCAGGAAAACTTTCTGCAGTATATCGCACCGCAAGACTTACGGCACTATGGCCTTATCCCGGAGATTGTCGGACGTATGCCGGTAGTCACTTTCCTTAATCCACTTGACCGGGAAACGCTCAAACGGATACTCACTGAACCAAAAAATGCTATCACAAAACAGTTTATAAGGCTTTTTGAAATAGATAACATTACCTTGACCATCAGTGATGATGTACTTGATTATATCGTTGATAAAGCCATAGAGTTTAAACTGGGAGCCCGCGGGTTGCGATCGATGTTTGAAGCAATCCTGAATGATGATATGTTCAACCTTCCCTCGAAACCGGAAATCAACACATTGTATATCGACAAAAACTATGCAGAAGAGAAACTCTCCCGTACCAACATAGCACGGCTCAAAGTAGCATAATTTGTTTTTTGGCATAGAAATTGCTTCATTACTACAATGTTACATCAACATCCTATGTCATGAAACCAAAAGCTACATCATCAAAAAAAGAGAGAAAATGCCCGGCATTGTTTTCTGCATATCTGATTGAGGCAAAAAATGTTGTAGCGGTTTTTATACTTATTACTGCCATCTTTTTCTCATCCTCCGGTTTCGCACAAAAAAAACGAACCGGTGCAACAAAAACAGTTATTCCTTTTTCTTCCAGAGACTTCTCTCCTGCTAACAGGGATGGTATCTTTGTAAAAGCAATCATCATAGATGGCGACACCTTTGTGGTTGGATATCTTCCAAAATTCACCGTTTATTCTCCCAAGATTTTCAAGAACAGCAGAGCCGAAAAGAAATATTACAAACTGGTATATCATGTAAAAAAAGTGTACCCATATGCTAAATTAGCAGGACAGAAGCTAAGATACTATAATGACCTTATCCTGCAGACCGACTCAGACATTGAGCGCAAGCGATTGATGAAGAAGTGTGAAAATGAGTTGGAAGAGCGTTTTGGTCCGGAGTTAAAAAAACTCACTTTCACCCAGGGCACTATCTTAATAAAGCTCATCGACCGGGAGACCGGACAAACGGGTTACGATATCGTAGCGGAATTACGCGGAACATTCCGTGCATTCTTTTGGCAATCGTTGGGGAGGCTTTTTGGTTACAATCTAAAGATGAACTACGATCCTGAAGGAGAAGACAAGGAGTTGGAAGAGATTGTAAGAAAAATTGAATGTGGATACTTCTAAACCATACTGCCGGTTGTATTACTTTCCCCTGCCTTGCAGAACGATCAATACAGTGTATATTAGAATTTTAAAGTCAGTAGCTATCGACATATTTTCGATATAGAGGATATCAAATTTCATACGTTCAATCATCTCATCTACATTTTCTGCATATCCATACTTCACCATACCCCATGATGTTATTCCCGGTTTTACTTTATGCAGCAGTTTGTAGTGGGGTGCCTTTTTAACGATTTGGTCGATATAATATTTTCTTTCGGGGCGTGGTCCTACGAGAGACATCTCGCCGATAAGCACATTATAGAACTGTGGCAGTTCATCGAATCGCACTTTCCGCAGGAACTTGCCGAACCGTGTTATCCTGCTATCGTTATCGGAAGACAGCTGTGGTCCGTCTTTCTCGGCATTCACATACATAGATCGGAATTTATACATGACAAAAGGCTTTCCATAGAGTCCTATCCGCTGTTGTGCAAAAAAGACCGGGCCTGGGGAGGATAACTTCACCCCTACCGCAATAAAAGCATACAACGGAGAAAGTAACAGAAGTGCCACCACAGAGGAGAAAATATCAATACCGCGCTTAAGAACCACCTGCCATACAGGCATTAAATCAGGATATATACTGATGAGCGGTGCTTCGAACACAGCGGTCATCTTCACCGAACCCAACAGATAGTCGCGGTGCTCAGGAATAATTTTAATCACTACAGGGGTATCCTGTAATTCACTGATAATATCCATCGCCTCTGATTCATCTTCCGGGTCAAGAGCAATAATTACCTCTTCAATATTATACTTCTTTACCAATGACCGGATACGCAGATAACTGCCAAAATGATCCAAATGGTCGGATAACTCGTACTTGGTTTTTCCGTTTTTGATATGAACAAATCCTAAAATCTTAACCCCATAAGAGATAAACTGGTTCTCCAACTCATTATACAATGCCAGTGCTGCTTTACCACTGCCAATAATGATCGTATTAAATCCAATTTTGCGGTTATGGATCTTTGATGTTACAATAGAGGTTAAAATAAGACGGGGAAAATAGGTCAGGATAAAATGAATCCCAAGCAACGAAAAGTAGGACTGATAATATGTTTTATGCGACACAATAACATCATCGAGAATAAGGATAAAAAAGAGAATGGTCACCCCGATAATGGTTTGCAGCATTGTAGTACCAAGGTCTTTGAGCCTTGATTTTCGTAGAATTCTTTTATATGAGCCTGTTAGTGCATAAAAAGCAATCCATGCCAGTGGTATGATGATAATACCAAGGTACAGATTAGGGTCTTCGAAAATAATATATAGCTTATCTTTGATAGAAGGATCGATAAGAATCTTTCGGTAAAAAAAGAACAGCCCCCAGGCTAAGACAGCAGAAAGATAATCCGCAATAATATGTTTTATGGTTTCTGCTACTTTTATCTTCATCCCGGTAACGATATTTTATTGAATATCAAAAACAATTGATTAATAATGAATTAATTTAATATTATCGAGTAAAACAATTGCTTCATTCTGTCCTTCAGGGAGATGAGCACTAAAAAATAATTTGAAGCTGGTGGCACTAGTCTCTCGTGACACCACCGTAGTGAGGTTGATATATACTTTTTTCCAAATTTCCGTAGGAAACACTCCAGCCACTTCAAGTGCTTTTACCTGTGTGGGTGCATTAGCATATACTCCAATTAGCAAGTTCGTTGAGGTTTTGTAGTTGATTTCCAAAAAAATGTTGCTTCCGGCCTGTGGTAAAACAAACTCATCAATGGTATAGTTAAGAAAATATGGATGATCTGTTGTTAAGACCACCTTTCCTGAATAATTTCCTTCAAACAGATCATCAGGGTCGTTGGTTTTAAAAATTGCTGTATCCGAAAGGGGGCTGCTTTCGATAGTCACCCCACCAATTTCAAAATCCTCTATCCATGGAATCACGCAAGCTTTCTCGTACCAGACAACCGGACTGATAGTAATGATGCTGTCCGGCACTAACTCTCTTTCAATGCTAAAGGTAGAATAAAACGGATAGTTTACGCGTGTGGAGGCCACTCCATTAAGATAAACCCCCGCTTTAACATCTATCTTATGCATACCATGTGAAAGCACCGGGATAGTACATGGCATCTCAAAAGCTCCTATGAGCTGATCATCAACATATACCCAGGCATCAACGATCTTATTCGATAATGTTCCTTCAGTGATATCAGGATTATCGACAAGGGATATTTTTTCAATGGTGATATAAGCAGGAATCATTTCGGGATTGTCAAACTTCTCACAACCGGCAAAAAACAAAAAGATAAAGAGTGACAAATTCAGACCGATGATTGTAAAAAATTTACCGGGGTAGTAATCAGATGATTCCATGTAAGCAGGTATTATTTTGCAATTTTTTCCAGAATTTGATAAGCAACATCAAGCGCATTATAACCATCCTGTATTGTAACCGGGGGTAATGAGTCATTTGTTATTGCATGATAAAAACTCTCTAACTCCATTTTTATTGCATTCACCGGTTGAATTTCCGGGTGATAAATCATGATTTGTTTTCTATTCAGTCCATTGCCGGGGTCAAACACCAACGCCAGAGGATCATGTTGCTCATCAACAAGCTCTTTCATTTTAATTATCTCTGTTTTTTTCTCAAGAAAATCAACAGCGATATAAGCATCTTTTTGGAAGAACCTGGTTTTTCTCATCTTCTTCATAGAGATACGGCTTGCCGTAAGGTTTGCGACACAACCATTTTCAAATTCTATACGAGCATTTGCGATATCCGGTGTATCACTGATTACGTGAACACCACTGGCACTGATAGACTTCACCTCTGATTTAACGACACTGAGTACAATATCGATATCATGGATCATAAGATCGAGGATAACAGGCACATCCGTACCGCGCGGATTAAAAGGCGACAAACGGTGTGCTTCAATAAACATAGGATTAGCGATAGCATCCTGCATGGCAAGGAAAGCCGGGTTAAACCGCTCTACATGACCCACCTGTACTTTGGTATGCGCTACACGGGCAATCTCTATCAGTTCACGTGCCTCCGCCGGTGTGGCCACAATAGGCTTTTCTATAAACACATGCTTCGATTTTCGCAATGCCATAGACGCATAGTCGAAGTGTGATATGGTGGGTGTTACAATATCCACAATTTCAACAGCTTCAATCAACGCTTCGATGGAACTAAACGATTGTATAGCAAAATCTTGCTCTACCTGTTTGGCATTCTCCTTATCAGTATCATAAAAACCAATGAGTTCATAATTATCGATCTCTTTAATACAATTAAGATGTATTTTCCCAAGGTGTCCGGCTCCTAATACCCCTATTTTCATTAGAATACAATTTATTTGATATTATCTAACTATCAATCATTCAGATTTTAATCGTTGCGCAAGAAAGATAAAATGTGTAAAAAAACAAAATTTTTGTGATCAATTTTTTTTGTGGAACAAAGGTAAACAATTTTGTTTTACGGAAAAAACCGTAGAATCTATTAATTAACAATACTGGTTGAATAAAACGGCATATAACAGATACTGTTTCTGTAAAACTTTATACTTTTGTGCTCATGATAGATAACTACCGACATAAAGGTTTGCGCCGGCAACTTGTTGAGGCCATACGTTCAAAAGGCTTCAACGATCAGAAAGTATTGGACGCGATAGGAAAGATTCCCCGGCATCAATTTTTAGATTCATCGTTTACAGAATATGCATATCAGGACAAACCCTTTCCCATAGGGTCAGGGCAAACCATTTCACAACCCTATACTGTAGCTTTTATGACAGGGCTGTTGGATGTTAAACAAGGCGACAAAGTGCTGGAGGTGGGAACAGGAAGCGGATATCAGGCGTGTGTATTGCTGGAGCTGGGTGCCAGAGTATATTCTATTGAAAGGCAAAAGAAACTGTTTCAAAAAACAAAAACACTACTCAACAAAATGGGATATGACCCCATGCTTTTTTATGGTGATGGGTATAAAGGGCTCCCGTCGTACAGCCCGTTTGATAGTATCATTATCACTGCCGGTGCACCGGAAGTGCCCAAGGACTTACTAAAACAATTGAAAATTGGTGGAAAAATGGTAGTACCTGTAGGTGTCGATAACCAAATAATGCACCGTATCATACGCACTGCCGAGGACGATTTCGTAAAAGAAAAACATGGCCACTTCAGGTTCGTCCCTATGCTGAAAGATAAAGCCAAAGATATGTAACTCTAAAAAGTACTTTTTGTCTCACTCGTTGTCTTTCTCATCGTTCACACGCACTCTCACTGATTTAACAATATCCAGTGCAGAGGTAATGGTACTCAGGTCATGGGTTAATGAACCATCACCGCCATCGTAATGGCTGTGTCCGACAGGAGTAAGCGTAAACGTTCCTGCCACCTCCCTGTCAAGGTCAACAGAATATACCAATGCGGGTTGACCTGATGCACGGTACTCTTCGTTACCGGGATACTTGTTGTTTATCCAGTACCTGTTCACATCCCATGCCTGGTTGATCTCCATCAGCAATTTAAACTTTTTAGGTACATTATCACCTGTAAATGCATTGATAACAAAGCTCCTTCTTGGCGTGGGCCCGGTGATAGCATCCACCAAAGGCTGGCTTTCAGACGGGATGTAGTTACCAAATTCGTTTTGCAACCCTCTTTTATGCCCCCAGTAAGGCAGTGTCGCCGGACGCTGAATGGCACCGGGCTGCCAGAATCCCGCAACTGTATCACCATATAAGAAAACACCTTTACCAATGGATTTCGCCACGTAAATGGTTTTTAAAAAATTACCGTTCCTGTCTTCCAGCCAAAACACCATCAACGGATAGTTATGTTTGTCGCCCTTTTCAAAAATGATGGAAAGAAAAGTACCCGAGGTATCTATCCCATAAGAGAGGGTATCGGGCTTTGGTTTGGGATCAAGTCTTTTACCGGAAGAACAACCCATAGCTAATAATATGATCACCATTAAACCGGTAAATAATATTACAATATCACTCTTTTTAACCATATCTCTTTTCTTTAAAACCAAAATACAAATTTTTTACAATTCAATAATAATACCTACAGAAGGCAGGATATTACCATTCTCTGTTCTTATCTCTTTTAACAGGTAACGATTGGGATCAGCCGGATCAGTCAATGGCACCCCATTGGCATCGGTATCCAGAATATATACCGGTGCAGAGCGGGCTTTGAAGTTATATACGTTCTGAATATCGAGATAAACCATCAATGACCATTGCTCAAAATAAAAACCTTTGTCGATGCGTATATCCAGCTGATGTCCTGCATCCAGTCGCAAAGCATTATACCGGTCGTAATCGAGGTACCCCCTGTAGTTGGTGTTCCAAACATCTTTTATAGCAGAATAGTTTACATCGAAAGGGGTATAGGGAGGTCCTCCAACATATCGCCATCGCAAACCGGCATCCCAGTTTCTTTTAAAAGAACGCTGCAACACCAGGTTTATCAGGTGCCTGTTGTCCCATGCCGAAGGCACAAAGGTGTTGTTTTTTTCAAGAAACTCACTTCTCACATAAGTATAGGAGAGTATGATATTGAAACCGGCAATGTCTTTCTCTCTAAAGAGCATCTCAGCACCATAAGCTCGTCCGGTGGCATTAGACGACACAGGCTCATCGCCAAAAGTACCAAAATCAGCACCTTTGCTGGCCAACGACACTGAGTCGTTCAGAGAGAACATATAATTCGTGTAATGCTTGTAAAATGTCTCTAAAGTAAACTTCGACAAGGGCGTGCGCAGATACTCCACACCGGCTACAATATGATCGGCACGGATATACTTCAACATATTGTCTTTATTCACAAAAATCCCCTCCTCCGACTTATATCCCAGGGCAGTGTATGGCGGTAATTGATAGAACCTTCCTATATTAATATTCAACGACCATTTTTTATCAAGCAGATATGATAACGATAATCGCGGACTGAACTGGTTTAATGGGTTTGCCATTGACGGGGAGTAACTGTTGCCATCCATCCTGACACCTAATGAGGCCACCAGGTTTCTTCTCTTCAACAGCTTACGGTTCATGCTGGCAAAAGCACTCCATTTGTATAAGTCAAGAGCACTGTTGTAGTCTTCTGTACGGATCTCTCCCAGGGCGACTATCCTGCGAAATGTCTCATTGGAATATTTGGCATATTGCGCTCCTGTACCAACCAAAAAGTTATATACCCCTGATGAAAACTTCCGCTCGTATCGTATTTTGTTTTCTATCTCTTGCGACAGATAATCGAGAATAAGGTTTGTTGGATTGCTGTCATCATTGTTACGATACTTAAGTTGTCTGTTGTCCAACATATTACGACTTAACACCCAGGTGTCGGTATGATTTTTTCCAAAATGTCGATATACAGCACCGATAGTATAGTTCCATTGTTCAAACACCGGAAGGTATCCCAGGATATATGCCTGTGATTCATCAGGATTTTCAATACCGGTATTCAGATTGAATTTATCGAGTGCACCAAGACTGATGATATCGAGTTGATTTTTTGCATCAATTTTATGGGTTATTTTCAGTTGGTAATCATTATAGGTAGGAAGGAAAGGCAGTCCAATGATGCCAAACAGAAATTGCAGATACGACCTGCGTGCGGAGAGCACAAAAGATGTTTTCTCACCGATAGGGCCATTGGCTGTTAACGCAAGGTCTGTAGCCCCCACCGACCCTTTGAAACGAAGCTTTTCGCTATCCCCGGTGATCTGCTTCATATCCAGCACTGAGCTCAATGCATTGCCTCTGTTCACCGGAAAGGCACCACTATATAACTCCACTTCCCGAAGGAAATCCGTGTTGATAATCCCCACAGGCCCGCCGGAAGCCCCTTGTGTAGCAAAATGATTGAGGTTGGGTATTTCAATACCATCGATAAAAAAACTATTCTCACTCGACCCTCCTCCCCTTACAATTACATCATTACGAAAAGAGACACCGGAAGAAACTCCCGGCAACGACTGAATAACTTTTGAGATATCACGATTACCTCCGGGTGCCTTCTCTATGTCTTTCAACGATATGGTACGCATCGATACCGGACTCTCCTCTGCTTTCCTGAAAGCACTGCTCGTTACAGTAAACGTCTCAATCTCCCGGGCTGTCTTCTCCATCGGGATACTTACAAAAACCTCTTTGGCATTGGTGACCAAAAACTCTTCAGAGAAAAAAGTAACATATCCGACAGAAGTAACCCTCAGTTGCTGAAATCCCGGCATCACACCGGTAATCAAAAAATTACCTTCGTAATCACTCACTGCCCCTATGGTAGTGCCCACAAGCAATACACTGGCAAAAGGTACAGGTGTGTTGTCGGCAACATTATAAACTCGGCCTTTGATGATACCATTTTGTGCATTGCCCTGAGATAAAGTACCTAAAAACAATACCATCAGTAGAAATATAACACCCTTGCTTTTATATCTTTTAATCATATTGTCAATTTATTTTGCTTTTCGATTTTACCCTGCTATAACAACAGGTTTTACAGATTGTTTAATGTATTAGTATTTAAATTAAACAATATATTATCTCTTAATAATAAAAAGAGTAAGATACGAAAAGGATCTCCCTTAAAGCAGTTTTATCAATATATTATTAGTAGTTTTACATAGATATTATCAAAAACAACAACCGTGCTTCATTCCCAAAACAGACCTGATTTTACTTCTTACAAAGAGTTTCTTGAATTGAAATATCATCAATACAACCACCCCGGGTTTATAGAAAACGATCCGGTATCCATACCTCATAGGTTTAAAAAAAAGGAGGATATAGAGATCTCAGGTTTTCTAACAGCAACAATCGCCTGGGGAAAAAGAAAAACGATCATAAATAACGCATTATCATTGATACATATAATGGATGATGCACCTTACGACTTCATCATGCATGCCGAAAAAAAAGATTTTAATCGGTTTTCAGGATTCACACACCGTACCTTTAACGGTTTCGATTGCATCACTTTTTTACAGTCATTACAACATATTTACAGAGACCATGGCGGTATAGAAAACTGTTTTAAGGCAGAAGATATAAAACAGGGTATCATAAAATTCAGAAATATCTTTTTCAGTCATCCTCATGCACTACGCGCAGAAAAGCATCTTGCCAATCCGGCAGTCAATTCCTCCGCTAAGAGGATCAATAT
>JAVVFR010000370.1:0-2171 GCA_032250595.1 Bacteroidales bacterium
CTACCCATTCATCTTTTTTATCGCCCCCTTCTATGAACCCTGCCACATTCTCGGTCTCAATACGGTTGACGGTCTCCGGAAAGAAAGTGATGGTTAATGAAATTGGCAGCGTAACAGGGATTCCACTGTTTTTGATGGTTTTATCGTACGCTTTAATAGCTGCTTCATCTATCTCAAAATAGTGTATCGCTGTTTCTTTTTCAATAAAATAAAAAGCAGCATCAGGATGGAGTGCCGGGAGCTCACTAATTTCGTTTTTTGGCTGCCGGTTTTCGGGTTTCTCTGTGGAAAGAAAACGAAAATATTTTTTCAGTGCACGTTCCATGCTAGGATCGTCCATAACCACCATAAAATTTCTTGCACCGAGGGATATCAATCTCTGCGCATCATCCGATACTTCTTTAATACTACTGCCTATCATTACAACGCATTGGTTGTTCGTAAATCGCTCCTCGATTCTGGGAGCATGGTTGCCTGTAAAGAGATAGGATTGGAAAAGGATATCGGGGGAAGTGTTTTGACCGATGTAAGGCAGGGCAGTATATTTGTTTTCTTTATCGATGATAAGAAAAGCACTGCGTGAATTAACAAGGCTGAAGTGTTGCATATAAGCACCAATAGATCTGTCATCTCCGTTTATTGGTGAAAGTCCATAGTTTTGAAAATGCAATGCGATATATTGTGAAGCTTCTTTTTGTCCCGGTTCACCAGTGTTTCTGCCTTGCAACTCATCGGAAGCTAAATAGTAAACATGTTGCTGGAGCAGGGAGATGTCTGCTGAATCAGCAAAGGAGGTATAGTTGTTTTGTGCTATTGCAGCGGCCGGTATTGCCAATACCAATATTGATAAATAGATAAAACGCTTTATCATCAGATTTGCTTTAAGATTTCGATGTCAAAAATAAAAATCTTTTTTAAAAAAAGAAAGGAAGCAGCGTATATCTGACTTATCGGCTAATAATAATCTCCTGCCCGTCGAATGCATCGAACACCACTTGTTGATATAGCTTTTCATTTTTTATCACCGCCTTTCCCGAAGCTGCAGAGACTTTTTTGAAATCAACAGTATTGTTTATGTTCAGTGTAACCCCATTAAGTTTGATCTCTTGAGGTGCGGAAATGGTAACAACAATTTTTTTATCATCTGTTTTCACATAGAAACGCATGGAGGCGAGATTTTTTCTGAAGGATACGACATCGCAAATGTTTGTCATCCAGGTGTCGTCGTTACTTACCCTCAATATCAGGCTGTCTAATATGGCAATCGTTTGGTCGTTAAAACCCACATAGGCGGGGTGTCCTAAATATACCATAAGCCCGTTGTAAGGTTTTATGGCTCTCTCCCAGAAATTAGACAGATATTTGTTGTACAGGTCAATATCTTTGCCCAATTGCGGATTGTCTTCATCTTCGTTGCAACTTTCGTTAAGGAAGAAATAGTCGTCATGATAAATTGGTCCTACTTCAAGTAAATCGGTAGTTTTGTAGTATTGGTTTTTGGCAATCACCAGGTTATATGGGAAGGCAGCGCCATGAAAAAACTCAATATTGTTGACCCCGATAGAAGAAACATATTCATAATTATTCTCTTCCAATGCCAGTAAGCCCCAATAACCGGCCTGCGTGTATGGGAACCGGAAGCCTTTGAATTTCTTTTCCCATGAAACTTCGTTCGCTATAATATCATCCACTGCATCAGGGAACATAGTATTTCGATAGTTTTGATAACGAAAACCTGTTGATCCGGTATTGAAACCCCCATCATTAATGAAGGTTCTGATATCATCAGGCACTCTGCCACTGACAAAAAACACAGGTTCTATATTGCGATTTTCCAGGTAATTTGTTAGCTGCTGGTATTGTGAGAGGGTGCCTTCTGTATTGAAGGTCATACAGAATGCATAGCCATGGCCATCAGGCCAGGGGTTCAGGCTTACAGGGATGTTGTTTTTTTGATGGAAGTCGCGAAGTACAAAAGTGTAAAAGATACTTATTTTATCAGCACTCCAAACGCCTCCTTCACCGGCAGGGTGTAGGAAATCTGAGCCGGGGAAGAGATATGAGGTGCCCCGCCCGAATCGGTTTTGAATAATAGCAGGGATGGTATCACTGTTGGTATACCAAAACCCAAGCACATTTGTATTTTTACCCGTGATAGTATCCGGAACAAG
>JAVVFR010000371.1:0-2162 GCA_032250595.1 Bacteroidales bacterium
TGATCAATGAACGAATTGCCGGATATAGGCATGAAAGTACCTGCACCAACATGAAGAGTAGTGAAGTCGTATGATATACCATAGTCTTTCATTGCTTCAAAGACTTCATCGGTAAAGTGTAATCCTGCTGTAGGAGCAGCTACTGAACCGTGAATATCAGCATACACCGTTTGGTATCTCTCGTTGTCAACAGGTTCAGCCTCTCTTTTAATATAAGGAGGCAAAGGAACTTTTCCGGAGTGTAAAAATATATCGGAAAGGGTTAATGATGGATCGTCCCATGTTAATTTTATAGTGCTGGAAGCACTATGCTGTTCTATTTTTTTTACCCATAAAGTGACATCTTTATTTTGGATTTTCAGGACTCTGGAGAGAATGCCGTGTTTCCACTTTTTGGCGTTACCGATAATAGCCTCCCATACTACCGGAGAACTGCTCTGAAAAGTAGTCTCATAATCTGCCATCTCTTGTTGAACCGGATGCAGAAAAAACACTTCGATAGCTGCTCCTGTTGGTTTTTGAAACTGCATTCTGGCTCTAATAACACGGGTATTGTTAAAAATAAGGAGCGAGTCAGAAGGAAGAAGTGCAGGTATTTCATGGAAGAAATGTTTTGAAAGGACACCATTATGTGACAAAAGTAATTGCGACTGGTCGCGCTTTAGGAGTGGATACTTTGCGATACATTCCTCAGGCAGATCATAACGAAAACTATCAACCGGTATCTCTTCTGGTGGCTTTCTTCTCATGGGTTTGCAAAGATAAAAAAATCATGTGCGTAAAAATCATTATTTTTGCAAGCAGGAGACAGGAAAGTAAATAATCATATTGCAGGATGACAAAACGTGTGATCGTTAACGTATTAACAGCATTTAACCTGTTATGTGGGGTGGGGTCAATAGCATTGGCTTTTGAGGGGTATTTTATATACGCAGGGCTTTTGCTTTTTTTGGGAAGTATATTTGATTTTTTTGATGGTTTTCTCGCAAGGCTCTTGAAGGCACAATCAGCGTTTGGTCGGGAGTTTGATGCACTGGCAGATATGGTCTCATTTGGAATTGCTCCTGCTGCATTGTTATACAATATCACAAGTTCTTTACCGGTTTTCGGGATAGTGTATACCGGTATACAAATAGTATTTATTTTATATCCCGTGGCAGCGGCTATTCGTTTGGCGATGTTTAATACTAAACAAAGGCATGACAACCAATTCTCCGGACTGCCTTCACCTGCTGCAGGTTTATGGGTAGCGTCATTACCTATTATGGCGATTTTTGCAGAGGCTGAAAACCTTCAATTAATAACTGTTCTTTTTGAGACACCTCTTTTTTATGTAGCTGCTTCGCTGATTTTATCCATATTAATGATCCTTCCTGTGAAGATGATCAGTATGAAGATCGAGAACTATGCTCTCAGCGCCAATGTCGCCAGGTATATTTTACTGTTGATATCGGTGATCATCCTAATTCTTTTTCCTTTAACGGGACTGTTTTTTATTGTCCCATTATATATAATTTTGTCATTAACTGCTAAATACTGACAGCATGAAGAGGAGAGGCAACATGAGTTTTCACAGATGGATCATATTGTTGGCAATGGTTTTTCTTTTCTTTGGCAATAAAGAGGTGGCAGCTCAGCAGGAGATGCAGTTGCTTTTTTATAATACAGAAAATTTATTTGACACCATTAATGACCCGATCAAAAGAGATGATGAATTTACCCCCGGTGGCAGAAAAGCATGGGATAGCGAAAGATATCAGTTAAAGCTTAAGATGTTGGCAGAAGCCATTGTTTCGGGTGCTCCACATTTGCCTGCACTGATAGGGTTGGGTGAGATAGAGAATATGGCTGTGCTGGAAGACCTTGTTGCAACAGAGCAGCTTCTGGAGGGCAACTACCGGATTATCCATCAGGAAGGGCTGGATATCAGGGGAATCGATGTCGCGTTGTTATATAATCCAAATGTGTTCCAGTACATGTGTCACCAGGTTTTACATATCAATATGCCTTTTGATCTGGAATATAAGACCAGGGATATCCTTTATGTGAAAGGAGTATTATTGAACGATACCATTCACTGTTATGTGAACCATTGGCCAAGTCGAAGAGGAGGTATGGAAGAGTCGGAACTGAGAAGAATCACCGCGGCCAAAAGACTGAGA
>JAVVFR010000372.1:0-2152 GCA_032250595.1 Bacteroidales bacterium
CGGTTTGGAACAGATCTCGGTGGTAAACGAAAATATTGCCTGGGCTATCGCTTTTGATGGTAGCAGTGGCAATCCTATTCAAGAGTTCAGTCGCACGGTAAACGGAGGTCAGACATGGATGCCTGGCTTGGTCAATGGTGTTACCGGGATGAAAGCTACAGCCATCTTTGCATTGAATGCCGATACAGCATGGTCACTTTTTTACGATCCGGTAAATGATGGTGGAAAAGTGATGCGTACCAACGATGGCGGACAATCATGGACACACCAATCAACAGCACTATTTCCCTCTTCCCTGGGGGCCTATCCCAACCTTATCTATTTCTGGGATGAAAACAACGGCTTATGTCAGGGCGACCCTAATGAAGGGAGCTTTGAAATCTATATAACCAACAATGGTGGTGACGTGTGGACACGAGTTGATTCCAACAGTCAGCCTCCCCTTGTGAGCGGAGAATACGGCTATTCTGGATATTTCTCTGTAGTTGGTGACCATTATTGGTTTGGCACTAATAAAGGTAATATATACAAAACTACCAACAGAGGGGTCTCATGGAGTCATATCAACAATCCTTTTACCGGAACCGGTAAGATACGTGTAATACAGTTTAAGGATACCTTAAATGGCATCATCGGTGATAGGACAGGCACCACCTTTTCCCTGTATCGCACCTCCGACGGAGGTAACACCTGGCAGCCTCTCACTCCCACCGGAACAGTTTATGGCCGCAGCATACAATACCTTCCGGGCACACCGGGCACCATGGTCTCTACCAGTAATGCTTCCGGTGCAGAAGGATCCAGTATCAGCTATGACTTCGGGGATACCTGGACCAACATACCAGGGTCATCAGGAATGGGGTTTACTACCCTCAGTAATTTCTATAACCAAACCGGATGGGCGGGCCTTAGAAACCAGGATAGTACTGTTGGAGGTATTGCCAAATATAAAGTGCTTTCACAAGATGCCGGTATCAGCCAGGTGCAACAGCGGTTCTGTCATGGCGATAGCACGGCTACCGTGACACTCAACAACCACGGATATGGAATACTTGACAGTGTGGAGATCATCTGGGGATTTAATAATGTCTTCTCTACCTACCACTGGACAGGAACACTTGGCGCAGGAGCCCAAAAAGATGTTGTAGTTGGCACATCCGCTATCCCGGCAGGAAATATTACATTTAAAGCATACACAAAAAAACCAAATGGATTGACAGATACCCTCGCTGCAAATGATACCGTGACAAGCCAGGGTTATGTTTATCTCTGGCCAGGTATCTCACCGCGGCCCGATACAGTGATAGGAAAACCCTATCCCCCTTCCTATCAGTTTCAAACTGACTCGGGATATAGCAGCTACCTCTGGTCAACAGGTGACACTACCTATGCGATAACAATACAGTTTCAAAATTTTGGAAATGTTTATGTCTGGGTGCATGCAACAGATAGTAATGGTTGTTTTCATACCGACACAATCCATCCTCTTGTACTTCCACATTACGGTAGTATAGAAGAGAACAGGGGACAAAAACAACTACTGACCATCATCCCTAACCCCACAAATGGACTTTTTACTGTTATGCTGCCTGATGATATGCAACACTATAAAATAATTGTTTATACTATGTGTGGAAGAGAGGTATACCGTCAGACATGCAGCAACAAAGAACCGGTAATATTGAATGGTTTGGATGAAGGCTACTATATGGTGAAAGTGGAGGCAGAGGATAAGCTTTTTTACGGAAAGCTTATGATTTTACGATAATTTTCAAATATGATATCAAACAGGTTTATGAGAATAAGAATTTTTTGTGAAAGACAGATTGATTTTTATATCTTTGCACATCATCAAAGGCAATATTACTATTGGGATTAGGATAGCTGGGGTCTTTGAGAATGGAATGATTTGCATGTCGATGGATGGATTATTTACGAATAAGATTCGTCTTCACCTACGCTAAAGCTACGGTGAATAATAGGGGCATTAGCTCAGTTGGCTAGAGCGTTTGACTGGCAGTCAAAAGGTCAACGGTTCGATTCCGTTATGCTCCACGCACTAAATCAAAGACTTACAGATTTCCTGTAGGTCTTTTTTGTTTTGTGGTGTAAATATGGTGTAAACAAACCTCAGCTTATTATCATTCTATTT
>JAVVFR010000373.1:0-2139 GCA_032250595.1 Bacteroidales bacterium
AGCGAGTCCATCTGATCTCCCGTAGCATCATCAATAATGCGCTCTATTTTGTCGACAGAGCAGTCGAGCGCAAATCCGTATAACGTCTTAAACTCGGGCGACATAATACCTCTAGCAATTTCCTTGCGAGCACGAGACAACTTCTCTGTCTGATTGGCCCTGGTATCTGATTTATAACCCTGTTTACCTACCCAGCGACGAGCCAAAAGAGCAGGGTATGCTTCTATAGCAATTCGATTATCAGCGTTAGGTCTGACAGGTTGTATATTTAAATCACTTCTTAACAAACGCGGAGCACCTTCAAAGAACATCTTACCTACTGGCACACCATACAATTTTTGAGGACTTATTGAGCTAGCTAGCACGTCAGTAGTACGCCTATGCTCTTTATCGCCAGCTTTTCTATATTTCTTGTAAGCATTAAGGGTTTCAATATATTGCTCTTTACTCATTTCGGCTACGCACCCCACATAGCCTTCCCAAGTTAATGGCCAGTCAAGGTTTGTTACAAGTTTTCGAGACTGGCCAAATGGGAAATCAAAACCTGCTATCCATGGACCAGGCAGCTTCAACATATTCTCAAATGATTCAAAATCAAATAAGTCTTTAAACTCGATAACCTCTAGCCTATCTGAAAAAAACTTGGATAAAGCAGTCGTGATAGGCTTTCTTCTGCCAGGCGCACTTGTGAAATCAACTCCGTAAATATCCATGTTTTAAATTATCTATATTTTTCGGAGCAATACGTGAATTACTTATTTCTAACAGAACAGATACAGGTGAGTTTTTCAAAATAGTCAGGGTCTTCATCCGCCCTTTTTCTATTCTCTTCAATTTTTCGCCTAACTTCCTCTGTAACAGCTTCATCATGGCTGTTCAGTTTACCCAGATACCAATTACGAAAAGACTCTTCACCTTCCATCTCTATTTTTCTCTGTTTAACAACATCAAACCATTTGAATATATTAAACATAGCTCATAACCCCTTCATTAAAGAAATACTGGTTAAGCAACATTAGCATTTTGATTTATCGCACGAACCAGTTCGACGACCTTTTTACTGTCTTCACCACCAAATATGCCAGCTACGCCTGAAGAATGAATATTTGTAAATGGCGCATCAAACATGACTTTCAGTTCCATCGTTCCATTACGCATCAGATAACGTATCACTTCATTTAAAAAGGCAATCTGATCTGGATGCAATGGTGCTTTATCAAGTAGTTCGGCAAAAACCTTTGTTACAGCATTTCTATCCAGCCCGACTATGGATCTAACCAGGTAGCCGACAGGCAATTCGCCATATAACTTTTCATATTCCTCTTTTGCTATCGGACCATCATCCGAAAACAGAATATCTTCCAATGCCTTAATATCGATTTTTGATACGGGTTCGTTATTCTTTAATCGTCTGATAGTAATGTGATCCTGATAATCCCGGATAAACCGCTGCACCCGCCGTTATAATCCTTCAGTCTTCTTTTTATCTTTAACCGTTATGCCGAGGATTGCCTGATTTGTAGATACCTCAATTCCGGCAATTGCTGCTTTCCCAACAGAGCCATACATAGCAAACAGAAGCGTTCCCGGATTAAACATCCTGTTTCTTATAGCTTTCAAACCTTTTACGGTTATACTCTCTTCCGTTTCTAAAAGTATTCCATCTGATTTTTCAATATCAGATATCTTTGACCATGGAATTTCTCCATTCCAAAATTCTTTTTTTAATCGGCTTGGTGTACCACCACTTTGAATATCACAAACCTCACTCAAGTTGTGGACAGTAATCACAGCATCGCCCTCAACTTCTCCAGTTTATTTTTCGCCACACGTATCAACTGCATCCGCTTCAACTCTTTTAAACAGGCTCGCCCTTTTTCCGTCGTCTGGTGGTCGAGTACATCAGCAGTGTTTTGTATTTTTTTCATTTGCGATAACCCTGCTTCGAAAAGTTGCTGCACGTTGGTGTTGTTTTCCTGCATAACCTTGTCCAATGATTGATATTTTTTTGCTCGATACTGAGTTTTTGTTTACGTTGTGCAAAAAACTCGCACGTAATTTCCCGCTTACTGTTCTGTAAACTTCCGGTTAAATGCTACAACATAATCTTTAAACCAGAAAATTCGGTTGCGCTGCTTG
>JAVVFR010000374.1:0-2138 GCA_032250595.1 Bacteroidales bacterium
TGGATGTTGACCACGACGATATCACTGAAAACATCTGGGAGAACACCGGGGAGATCCCTGACAATGGTATTGATGATGACCATAACGGTTATGTTGACGATATCCATGGATGGAATTTTATCGGCAGGGAGGATGGAGAGAATATATCCGGTGAGTCACTGGAGTATACCCGGATATTTGCAGCGTATGATGAAAAATACAGTAAAGTAGAACGGAGGGACCTTCCAAAAGGGGAGCGGAAAGACTACGATCTATATCTGAAAGTAAAAGATATTTATCTTAGCGAGCTGGAACAAGCGAACAGCAATCTTCAGGTATACAAAGTCTTCAGGCACAAGTATTCTACTGCTCATAGCTATATCGCGGCGGTACTTAATAAAGACGATTACACAAAAGAAGAGGTAGAGGCTATTTCTCCTGAAAATGAAAACATTGCCTGGGCAAAGCGTTTTATCATTGCTATGAAAAATGATAATATCACACTTTCGAGTATTGACCAGTGGATATCGAATGTGCAAAGCCGTCTTGATACAAAATTAAACAGGGACAATATGCCCCGTTTGACGATTGGTGACGATCTAACAGATATTACAGACAGTATTTACGGCAACAACGATTATAATGGTGGCACAGCCAGCCATGGCACTTCCGTGGCAGGGGTCATTGGAGCTTTGGGAGGGAATGGTATGGGTATCGATGGTATCGGTGGTGATGTTAAGGTCATGGTTGTCAGGGTAGTACCTGGTGGCGATGAGTATGATAAAGATGTGGCTCTTGGGATCCGTTATGCTGTGAACAATGGCGCACAGATCATCAACTGCAGTTTTGGGAAGATGTTTTCTCCTCAAAAAGAGATGGTTGATGATGCAATACGGTATGCCGAGAAAAGAGGGGTGCTTATCATCCATGCTGCCGGCAACGAAGGGTTAAATAATGATAAAAATCTGCGTTATCCAACAAAGAGGTTCAATGACAACGATGAGGCCAACAATTTCATCGATGTGGGTGCATCGGGTTCTTTTATTGGCAGTGCCCTGCCGGCATCGTTCAGCAATTACGGAAAGAAGAGTGTTGACCTCTTCGCCCCGGGAGCCAATATCACTTCTCTTGCTCCAGGTAACAGAACCTCTTCTCCCAGTGGTACCAGTATGGCAGCACCTGTTGTTGCCGGTGTGGCCGCGATGCTGCTCTCTTATTTCCCGGAGCTCCCTGCCGTGGAGTTAAAAGAGATATTGCTGGCTTCGGTGTATGATGTTGGCAGCGTGAAAGTATCGGTACCCGGAGAAACAAAGAAGAAAAAGAAGTTTAAGAAAATTTGTAAAACAGGCGGTATTGTAAACGCATATTCTGCAGTGAAGATGGCCGATGAGAGAACCTCACAGGGCCTCCAAAGCAAAAAGTAGCTTATATAACGGATGAACCGTTCACCTGCACAAACAATATTTCTAATAACTTGTTATACTAATGCATGGCAATATTATTCGATAAATGAGTAACTTTGCGGGTGATGTAACTAAAAAAAATTAATCATCAATTATGTCTGAATCAGAAGACAACAGGATTATTGACGCGGTAACCTCGGGTGACTATAAGTATGGATTTTCCACCAATATAGAGATGGAGATGATACCCAAAGGTTTGAATGAAGAGGTGATACGGGAGATTTCGAGGTTAAAAAAGGAGCCGGAATGGATGCTTGACTTCCGTTTAAAGGCTTATAAGAAGTGGCTTACTATGAAAGAGCCCAATTGGGCCCATCTTAAGATCCCCCCGATAGACTATCAGGAGATCATATATTATGCAGCTCCAAAAGAGCGGCCCAAAGCAGATAGCCTGGAAGAGGTAGATCCTGAGTTACTCGACACCTTTAAAAAGTTAGGTATTTCGCTTGAGGAGCAGAAACGTCTGACCGGTGTGGCGGTAGATGCGGTTTTTGATAGTGTATCGGTAAAAACGACTTTTTCTGACACCCTCTCGAAGTATGGGATTATCTTCTGCTCTTTTTCTGATGCAGTAAAAAACCATCCTGACCTTGTTAAGAAATACTTAGGCACGGTGGTACCGGCTGCCGACAATTATTTCGCTGCCTTAAACTCAGCGGTTTTCAGTGACGGTTCGTTTTGTTATATTCCTAAAGG
>JAVVFR010000376.1:0-2137 GCA_032250595.1 Bacteroidales bacterium
CCGTTATCGTCAACATCCAATACAAACTGTGTTGCATGTTCAACCAGCAGGCTCATGATCACTTTTTCGTTTTCAAAGGGGAGACTTCCTTTGTCAACACCGGAAAATTGCGAAGCGAAATCACCGGCGGTATGTTTAAAACGCACCTCCCATCCCCAGCCACTGCCAATCCATTTGCCGGAATAATTTTTTATATTATGCTTGTCCTGTACCCCGTCGGTTTGCCCTTGACCGGATTGGTTACCTGCTCCGGAATTGTCGCTGCCACCGGCATGGCCACCTCCGCTGCCACTGCCACTACCGCTGCCACCTCCGGCACCGCTGCCACTACCCGATGAGCCTCCGCCCGATCCATCACCATTATCTCTTCCCCCGGAAGTACTACCCTCTTTCTGCCAATAAGAGGCGGTGCCATCATAACCCAATACACCAAAGGGAAGGGTTAACTTGTTGTTATCCAAATGATACCCTTTGTAACTGCATCCGAAATCAAAATCATCAAACTCTAATGTTATCATGCCTGCACAAGCCTGGAAAAAACCCGGCGATTCTACAATATTACTACCCATCACTGCCTTTAGATGTGCCTTGCTGTCATTAAAAGTCATTAGGATTACCGCGTCTTTATTAGGGACACTGCCATCGTTGTCGCCTGTTAATATCCAGTTGCCATTCAATTTTGCGGCATCACATCCACCGGGCTGTGCTGATGCTGTGGTCAATTGAAAAAGAAAAAGCAGGATTGAAATGAAACCTATCATGTAGCGTTTGTTTCCGATCGTCATGGCATGAAATTTTTATTCATAAATAATGGTAAAGGTAATAACAAGATATTGCTTATAAAATTTTTAATAAAAAAATCATGATGGTTTTTCCATTTTTCGATTGATACTACATATATACTATAAACTGTTGTGATGGTGTTTGTGAAGGAGATAAGGAGGTTGATAAGACGAAAAGGGATGTGGGTAATGGCATTATTGATCTGCACAAACACTGTGGTTGGACAGGGGCGTTATGATACCATCCGCACAACCCTGGACAGCTTGTCGAATGTTATTGACGGACTGAACCAGGTTATAGATATTTCGGTAAGTGATGTATCCTTGCAGGAGTTTGTCAGGGCAATAGCGATAAATAATAAGGTAAATATTACCATCGATCAGGCTATCAATACTCATGTGTTTAATAATTTTTCCGGTGTCACAGCAAAAGAAGTGTTGCTTTTCCTTTGTCGCTATTATGGATTGGATTTGGTTTTTTCCGGAACCATTATTTCAATTGTAAAATATGAAGCACCACCGGTGATCCACGACAAGAAACAACCAAAAAAACCCAAAATATTTTGGAACGGTGTTGATTCACTGATGGGTTGTGATTTGCGTGATGACTCTTTGCTAACGGTAGCAAGAGTGATAACAGGATTGACAGGGCGAAATATTATTATCGATCCACAACTTCATTCGGTAAAAGTATATGGTTATTTTAGAGGATTAGGAGTTGAAGCGCTTTTAAAGGAACTGGCACTGGCAAATCATATAGCTCTTGCCTATACTGACCAGGGAAGCCTGTTTCTGTATAAGGATAGTGAAGTAAAAAAGGTAAATTCATTGTCGTTGTTAACAGTTTCGAGTAATATCATGGAGGAGGGTTTTGCTTTTTCATTCCGTGATAGCCATGACATTACATTGCACGCCAGGCAAGTATCTATTTCAGAACTGCTTATTTATATTTTTTCTCAGATAGATATTGGATATTTTTTCCATACCCTACCACAGGGTCACACCACTTTGTACGTGCACGGTGTGTCGCTTGAAGAGCTTGTTTCCAACATTTTGGCTTCCACAACGTGCAGTTATAATATTCAGAACGGTATATATATTATTGGTGATAACCGTGATGATGTTTTTATGGAGGTCCGTTTGTTGTCATTATCACATCGCAGCGTGGTGGATGTCTCTTCGTTGATTCCGGAACGTTTGCGGCAGGGCATGGAGATAAAGGAGTTCGTTGAGATGAATACGATCATTGTGTCGGGGCCTCGTGACAGGGTAACATCGATAGCTTCATTTGTTGAAAGCATCGACAAGGTAGTCCCGTTGATCTTGATAGAGGTCCTGATCATTGACCAGAAGAA
>JAVVFR010000377.1:0-2137 GCA_032250595.1 Bacteroidales bacterium
CAACTCGTGTTGTGCTGCCGAAACTGCATCGGGAGTGTAATCGGTGTGCTGAAGTGCTACAATAGTGATAAGCGCTGCATTGCTGAGGCTTGACATTATTTCAGAAAAATCCTGCATAATATGTGAAGGGTGTTTGGGTTTTAGCTGTGTAAAAAATCTGATATTTGCCGGCAAAGATACAAAATATGGGTGGCTGTGAACATGCTCTTTTCTTTCTGGCAAGTTAAAAAAGTAATGAAAAAGTTTCCCGGCTGAGAGTTTTATTATAATTTCGCTAAAAAACATCTATTTATGGCATTGAAGTATAAGATTGTCGCGATTTTTTTACTGGGATGTATTACACAGTATAATAGCCATGCACAGGCAAAAGATGCGCTCGACAGTGCTATACAAAAGTTCTCTTTCACCTCACCCATGGTTCATGCTTCCTGGGGGTTAAGTGTTATTGACATGTCGGATGGTTCGGTATACAGGAGCTTCAATGATCACCTGAGTTTAATGCCGGCATCCACGTTAAAGACCTTCACCTCGGCAGCGGCGTTGTCGTTGATGGGAGAGGACTTCCGGTTTAAGACTACGTTTGCTTACAGTGGAAGTGTTGACAGTGCAGGGGTTCTGAATGGAAATATATATATCATCGGTGGTGGTGACCCTACCTTTGGTTCATGGCGTTTTGGTGGTGAGACATACATGGACACGATCTGGCACAGAACATACCGCAGCCTCAGGGAGTTAGGTATTACTACTGTTGTTGGACGTGTTATTGCTGATGCCTCCATCTTTGAATATATGACCGTGCCCCCTTCATGGCAGTGGGAGGATATGGGGAACTACTATGGGACAGGCGTGGCCGGACTCTCAATACATGAAAATTCTGTGCGTTATGTCTTCCGCCCGGCAAAGCGTATAGGAGATCCCGCTCAACTCATACGCACAGAACCGGAAATACCTTACCTGGAAGTGGTCAATAACGTTACTACCAATAGAAAATGGAGCGGTGACCAGGTATATGTCTATGGATCTCCCTATTCAAATTTGCGATTCCTGACCGGTACTGTACCTTATGGCCCTGCCGAATTCATGGTCTCCGGATCTATTCCCGACCCGGCTTTCTTTGCAGCTACCCAATTCTCTAACTTCCTTAATTCGAAAGGTATGGAGGTGCTCTTTGCCCCAACAACCCTGCTGCAGATGGAGTGGATGGGAGCGTATGAGAGAAATGTCAGAAAACCAATATATGTGCATTATTCGCCACCGTTGAAACAGATCGTTTATTACGTGAATATGAATAGTAATAATATGTATGCTGAGGCACTGGTGAAAATGTGTGGACATCATGCTAAAAAAGAAGGTACTACATCGGCAGGGGTTGAAGTTGTGCAGGAGTTCTGGAGAAAAAAAGGAGTTAATCTCTCCGGATTAAACCAAAAAGACGGCTCAGGATTAAGCCGTAAAAATATTATCACTCCCCGTATCCTTACAGAAACACTGTATCGTATCAAAGATGAACAGTGTTTTGATATCCTCTATGAATCACTGCCAGTGGCTGGGGTGTCAGGGTCCGTAAAAAATATGTTCAAAAAGAGTAGTGCTGAAGGTAATATGCGCGCTAAAAGCGGGACAATCAGCGGTGTGAAAGCATATACCGGATATCTGACCAATGCAGGAGGGAAAAAGCTCGCTTTTGCCCTTATTGTTAATAATTATGACGGAAAACACAGCGAGATGGTGAAATTGATGGAGGAACTGCTTATCGCAGTTTCTAATTCGGATTAGTTTTTTTGCGATACATGAACGGAATATAAATATAGTTAAAATAAAATTTTAAATAGATGAAAATAGTTTATTGGAAAAATCAACCCATTGCTGAAACACCGCACAAGGTGGATGTCAGAAAACTTTATGATTATGATAACGCCCAGGTGATGCATATCAGCCTTAACCCGGGCGAAGGTCTGAAACCACATATCACACCTGTTGATGTGTTTTTCTTTATCCTTGAAGGAAAAGTAGATGTCAGGGTTGGTGACGAGACAGTCTCTGTTGATGCCGGAAATCTTATTGAGAGCCCTAAAGATATCGTACACTGTTTGTCGAACAGTTCGGATGCGGTAGCCCGGATTATGGTTGTGAAATC
>JAVVFR010000375.1:0-2137 GCA_032250595.1 Bacteroidales bacterium
TAAAAAGCATCCGGATTATCTTTTATCACTCCTGATAAGGCTATCCTGGGAACCGGAAGTACCCATCCGGTTAAACAAAGAATCGACACGATCCGATTCGATTGCAGCTTTTCGCTATTACAAGAATCACTTTTGGAGTGATATTGACCTGTCGGATGCGCGGGTAGTACGCACTCCTGTATTTCATAATAAACTAAAAAAATATCTCACTGAAGTAATATTACAACACCCCGACACTTTTGTTTATGAAGCAGAATACCTTATTGCCAGGACGAAAAACGACAGTGATATGTTTAAGTATATCGTCTGGTTCTCTGTGTATGCTGCAGAGTCTTCAAAAATTGTTGGTATGGACAAAGCCTTTGTCTACCTGGCAAAATCATACTACCTCGCAGGGCGTTGCTGGTGGGCAAGTAATGTAGTTTTAAAGACGATGCGTGAAAGGGTAGAGAAACTGGAAAGAATCTTAATTGGCATGGTAGCACCTGAATTGAGAATGTGGGACACTACTAAAAATATTGTCTCTATGCATGCTGTGGAAGCTACATACCTTATTCTTGCTTTCTGGGAATATGATTGTGGGCATTGTAAAAAAACATTACCTGTACTGCGCGATTATTATCATATGTACAAAGATAAAGGAGTTAAAGTCTTTTCTGTCTGCACAAAAAAAGATATGAAGCGCTGGAAGAAATATATCAATGAGAACAACCTTGACTTTATCAACGTCAATGGAGCATACCACTTGCAGTTCGGAAGCCAGACAGATAACAACCCTTATTTTTATGACCTTCCTTATAATGAGGTGTATGACATTGTTGCTACACCGGTATTTTTTCTGCTCGACAAAGACAAAAAGATAATTGCTAAACGTATTGAGCCACAGCAGATGTTTGAAATAATTGATAGAGAATTAATGCAACAAAAAAAGGAACCACAGTAAAGCAGTTATTTGCTGCTAAACATTAGCTCCAATTTTCTATTATATTGATTATCAGTTTTTAGTGGTCTTGAAATGGTAGATGTTATTTGGCTCATTAGATGGGGCATACGACATATCTGTTTCAGCAATCTCCTTAAAAAGCCATCTCAATTGTGCACTATTAGTCTCAATAAGCATGGAATCGCCGGATGGATACCATTCCCATGTTCCGTCATAATTAAATCCAGGAATATTATTCACATCCACTACTTCAAAAGTACCATCGGATTTAAAATAATGATCTCCTCTGCCCTCTCCCTGGTTATACCACCATTTGTCGAGCAGGATGTCTTGCGGGTCATCCGTATTGTTGTCATCATCTTTCTTGCAAGATATTGCCGGCAGTATCAACAGCACTGTCAAAGCAATCAGCATTGTGTTTTTTACATTCATTGTTTTGTTTTTTAATTTCTATACAAAGATAATAATAGTATTAGCGTTTTACAATATGCGCTTTTCTTAAAAGGTCATTTACTGTTTTCACAGGATTAAAGGTATCAACAGGCACTTCAACAAATAATGTTAACCAATTAGCCATGGCACCATTCCATAATCCGGGTAATTCAAGTGCACGGATAGGCTTCCCTTCAATCGATTTCTCAGCGATAAAACCTGTTTTATGATCCACATAATTATTCAGGTCGAACTTTTCCCCTTTATAATCGCGGATGGCACAAACCAAGTCGACCGGGTTAAAATGAGTAGCTTGCCGTGCTATGGTCATCTGTTTCGTATCCGATTTATCTATTTGTGCAGATTCTACAATTTGCAGACTCTCGTTGTATTTATTATCCATAACCCAAAATGGCCCTCCTCCAGGTTCCCCTTCATTTTTCACCATACCGCATACCCGCAGCGGACGGTTTAAAAAATCATACAACCACTCTTTAGTACAGTTTAAAAGAGTGCAGTCCACGCCAAATACTTCGCGAACAAATGACTTCATTTCCTGAAACTGCGACAGGTCGTCATGGGCCATAGCATCCAAATATGCAAATATCTGTTTCTGAACATCCATCAAATAGCCGGCAAGTACCTTTTTGTAAAAAACAGTTAGTGCCAGTTCATCTTCACGAACAACATTATCGATGTTTTTTATAAACACAATATCTGCATTCTGTTGATTGAGGTTATGAATGAGCGCACCATGACCAC
>JAVVFR010000378.1:0-2113 GCA_032250595.1 Bacteroidales bacterium
CCAACCTGTTGTCGCAGGATAAGTTTCTCTTCGTCTTTACTTGGGTAGCTGATAATTGTTTTTAACATAAACCTGTCAGACTGTGCTTCTGGTAAAGGATAAGTACCTTCCTGTTCTAAGGGGTTTTGTGTGGCCATTACCAGAAAAGGTTCCGGAAGTTTAAAGGTCTCATTGCCAATGGTCACCTGTCGCTCCTGCATAGCCTCAAGTAAGGCACTCTGCACTTTGGCAGGAGCTCTGTTTATCTCATCAGCAAGAATGAAATTGGCAAAGATGGGTCCTTGCTTTACTTTAAATTCTTCCTTCTTAGGGCTGTAAATCATAGTGCCAATAAGATCTGCTGGTAACAGGTCGGGAGTGAACTGGATACGGCTGAACTTTGCATTGATAATATCTGATAGTGACTTGATAGCAAGAGTTTTGGCTAGTCCGGGAACCCCTTCAAGGAGAATATGTCCATTCGATAGTAAGGCTATTAGTAACCGTTCCTTTAATTGCTGCTGTCCAATGATCACTTTGTCTATTTCCAGCATAATTACCTCGGTAAAACCGCTGTGAGCCTTAATCTTTTCATTGAGCTCGCTAATGTTTACATGTTGTTCCATAGTTAAATCATGATAGATATTTGTGCCTAACAAAGGTAGAAATGTGTTTCTTTACAAGTCTTATCAGCATGTTAAAATATGTTAAATGGATATCCCCTGAACCTTGATAAAGCCGGAAAGGCAGTGGAAGGATTCGCAGAACCCCCTTTTCTATTGCTATTCTATTGCTATCGGCAGAAATGATTGAGGAAACGGGAAAAAATCTATTCTTTTCAATATTTTGCTGTTAGTATAGAATATTTGATAACAACATTAACAATATTATCGTACTATGAAACGTCGTGCATTAGTGATTTCAATGTTTTTTGTATTATTTTCTTTTTCAATGTTCGCCTTTACAGGGTGTTCAAGTACAAGCAACACTACTAAATCAAAGAAAATTTCTAAATGTAATAAGGCTAAGGCCGGTTCTGCCTGTTGGAGCAACCGTGGTGCATTCTATACTTGGTAGCTAATAGATCTGTTTTATTACTACTAATCAAACCATATACCCATCTCCGGAGAATAGTAAGTTTTATTTCTCCGGAGATTTTTAATGTAATTACCTGCAAACTTCAACCTTAGATTCTCTCTACACCCACCTTCCTTTCTTCAAAAAAATAGTGTTCAAAAATATTCCTGCCGGCAAGACAAACTTTTTATACTTTTACCATATAAAAGTGGTAACAAAAGAGAGATTATGTTTTTAAAGCGTTTGCAGTTAATAAACTTTAAGAATTACGAAGAGGAGGTTTTTGATTTCTCTGATAAAGTTACTTGTCTGGTGGGAGATAATGGTGCCGGAAAAACCAATGTTTTGGATGCTGTATATTATCTTTCTTCCTGCAAGAGTTATTTTAATTCTATTGATTCTCAAAATATAATGTACGACAAGGATGCTTTCTCAATAATGGGGAAGTATCAGGTTGGAGAAACAGGCAAAGATGCTGTGCAGTGCGTGATGCAACGGAATCAGCGAAAAGTTTTCCGATATAATAATAAGGAGTACAACAAATTGTCCGATCATATAGGGAAGCTTCCTTGCGTAATGATTAGCCCTTATGACACCAATCTTATTGATGCAGGGAGTGATGAAAGGCGCAAATATATTGATATTGTTATATCACAGTACGATAAGCTATATCTCGATGACCTTATTCAATACAATAAAGCATTGGCGCAACGCAACACTTATCTGAAACAGCTTTATGATAGCGGGAAAAATGATGATGTGCTGATATCTCTATGGGATGATCAACTGGTAAAGTTTGGCAATCGTATATTTGAAAAGCGCCGGAAATTTATTGACGAATTTATCCTTGTTTTCAATTCATTTTATCAATTGATATCACCAGACGATGAGCATGTGAGTGTTGAATATGAGTCGCAGTTAATGAATACACCATTGGATGAGCTGCTTCGGAACAGCCTCGAAAAAGACCGGATATTACGATATACTGCATGTGGTATACATAAAGACGATTTGTCATTTACGCTTTCCGGGATGCCAATTAAGAAGTATGGCTCAC
>JAVVFR010000380.1:0-2107 GCA_032250595.1 Bacteroidales bacterium
CCCCAATCCCTAATAAATGAGATTCAGTATCACACAAAAGATTATGATGCTGCCCTGCCTCCTGCAGCTTACACCTTAACGACACAAGTAAACAATAGTGGAGTGTACTCTTTCTGCATGTGTCCGGGTGGAGTAATTGTGCCGGCATCAACAGACCCAACGGCAGTGGTGGTCAACGGTATGTCGAACGCTAAAAGAAACGGCCCTTTTGCCAATGCGGGAATTGTTACCGCTATCCATCCCGGCACATCAAACCGGCATGCAAAATATGGAGCGCTATCGGGGTTGGTGATGCAGGAACAGCTTGAAAGAGCCATGCAGGTTGGGGGAGAAAACACACAATATGCACCGGCACAGCTACTTACAGATTTTCTTGCAAAGAAAATATCTGATCGTTTGCCGGTCAACTCCTATAAACCGGGAGCAATCACTGCTCCGTTACACCAACTGCTACCCATCGATATCTTTCAAAATTTAGCTGCAGGAATTCAGCAATTCAATAAAAAAATGAAAGGATTTATCACCCGGGAAGCCATAGTATTTGGCGTGGAGTCAAGGACTTCATCACCGGTAAGGATCATCAGAGACAAAGAGACCCTAACACATCCCCAGCTGACAAACCTATACCCCTGTGGTGAAGGGGCAGGATATGCTGGAGGTATTGTCTCTTCTGCTGTTGACGGAGACAATGTGGCCAAGGCAATCGCTCAATCAGGCGTTCACTCCTGAGGAAGCATCCTGTCATCATATTCATTTCTTACAGCCTCGCCAAACCATGGCATCAGATTAACCTCCTTTTCGAGCCGTTCTTCAGTACCTGCGGGAAGGAAAGAGTAGAAATCTATTCCTGTACGCAACTCAATACTATCCACAGGAACACAAAACTGCTGCAACAGTGCATCACTCCCGCGGTGCGACAAAAGCATTCCAATCATCAGCGTATCTTTTTCATCCAGATAAAGTAATACCTTATAAAAAGCTACGGGAACCGCCACCCTGTTTTTACCGATCCATTCATCAACAGTGTCGAAAACAGGCCCGGTAATAACAAATATCTCCTTCCGGGCTATTGCCCAACGACGCACCAGCTCTTCACTCCTCTTCCATACCCCCCGGTTGAACTCCGGTAATTGTGGACTCATATTACTCATAAGGAAAGTAGCATCTTTTGCATCCTGTGAAAACTGCATGTCGGCAGCAGGACAAAGATGCCCTCGGTCGTAACCGCTTTTCCGATAGTCAGCATTGGCAGCACTGCCGGTGGAAACAGCCGTATCGATACGAAAACGGTTCCTGCGTAATGCATCACCCGTCAACATCTCCGACGTCAACCGATAAGCTACCCACTCCGCCTGCTCAAAAGTATCAAGGTAAGAGAGCGAGAAAAATTGATGTGTGATCTTTTCACCACTGGCCATTGGTGCATATAGCCATGACTGGGCATTGGAGAAAAATGAAATAACAACAGCGAAAAATAATAGTAACCGGTGCATAGAACTTATGTTTTTTCTGATATACAATAAAAAAGAGCCCGAATCACTTCGGGCTGCAATGACTAAATGCTAAATTAAATTGATCACTCATGAAAATGAACTATAAATATAAGGTGTTGAAAAGCAAAAAACAACTATTTCAGCAAAAATATAATTATTTTTATTCTATCTTATCACCAAACTAGCCCTCAGCGCGCATATTAAAAATAAATAACTCCATTTGCGGATGGTCATAATTTTTCATATCTTTATTCGAAATTTTCAACAAAATAGTGAAAAATACATGTTTTCTAAAATATTAAAAAAATAACACTAAAAACAGCGCTTATGAAAAAATTATTATTATTAATTCCTGTAGCAGGATTACTATTTGCTTGTTCAGGAAACACAAACCAGGCCGATGAAGCCACAGAAAATATTGAAGAGAGCACCAATAAATTAGAAGAAGTTACCCAGTCATCCGAGGAGGAGATCGACACCTTACAGAATGAAATTGATGCATTATTAAACGAAATTTAATTTAACGACTATGAAAAAGCTAATTATCTTAAGTATCGCACTATTCACGTTATTCCATTTCTCTGTTGCTCAAACCAGAAGCCAGGGAAAAGAAA
>JAVVFR010000379.1:0-2107 GCA_032250595.1 Bacteroidales bacterium
CATCAATAAAGTAGAATTGTCCGAAAAGATCAATATCCGGTCTGAAAGTAACGATTGTTCCTGTAGGTTCAGAACATTTTTGTTCTTTATGATCCGTTATCAGGTTTCCTTGTTGAAATTCAACAATTTTGGTACGCCCGTCGCGGATCGATTGCACTTGAAACCATGCAGAGAGGGCGTTTACTGCTTTTGTTCCCACCCCGTTAAGGCCAACCGCCTTCTTAAAGACAGCGGAATCATACTTGGCTCCCGTGTTGATCTTCGATACACAATCAATTACTTTACCCAGAGGGATCCCTCTGCCATAATCGCGGATGGTAACCGTACGGTCTTTAATGGTTAGCTCAATTTTATTGCCAAATCCCATAACGTACTCATCAATAGCATTATCCATTACCTCTTTGATAAGCACATACACACCGTCATCGCGACTGGCACCATCACCAAGTTTGCCAATATACATACCCGGACGAAGCCTGATATGTTCTTTCCAGTCAAGTGACCTTATACTCTCCTCGTTATATTTACTCTCTGCCATTGTAGTCTTAATACTTTGAATGCAAAAATAGATATTTTGTCAATAGCTACTACAGCGAATGATCAGGAGTTTTTAACAAAATTGTGATGAAAAAATCAACACACTACAGCGCAAACCATATATTGTCAGGATATTCAATATGTGTCAGGAACAATCCTTTTGCCGGCACCGACATACCGGCGGCACTGCGATGTCGGGTTGCTATGATGCTGTCAAACTCCTTAAGGGTAATATGCCCTCTGCCCAGATCGAGGAGTGTGCCAACAATAGCCCTTACCATATTACGTAAAAACCGGTTCGCTTTAATGGAAAAAAGCAATTGCGATTGCTCCATAGTCCACGCCGATGCATATACGGTACATAGAAAGTTAGTGACATCCGTATGCACTTTTGAGAAAGACTTAAAGTCGTGCTCGCCAAGCAGTCTTACCGCGCCTTCGTTCATCATGTCAATATTTAGTTCTCCATACCATAGCCAGGCATAGCGGTCACTAAAAGGGTCTTTCCGGGTGTTGATAAAATAATTATATGTCCGTGATATCGCATCAAACCGTGCATGAGCAGTATCATTAACGCGAATAATATCATTCACCACAATACCCGTCGATAGTTTGTGGTTTATTTGCTGCAGCCATTCATCCTTTTTTTGCTCAACCGGGGTATCGAGGTCAACATGAGCATACATCTCCAAAGCATGTACACCGGTATCGGTACGGCCTGCTCCGGTTACCGCAACTGCTTTTCGCTCCATCCATCCCAGTACCTTTTCCATCTCTTCCTGTACTGAATGACCATTGGGTTGTATTTGCCAACCATGATAATAGGTACCATCATATGCCATTTTAATAAAGTAGCGAAATGCCATAATGCAAATTGTTTATGCGAAGATATAACTTTAAATACGGTAGGTTAATTTAGATTACTTATAAATTTCACTATCAAGCAAAAAAAAGAGCTCAGATAGCTTATGGATACAACATCAATTTCTATTTTTGCAAACATTGTTCAAATCATACAAAAACAAAAAATTTTTTAAATAACAATACGGAGGAAATATGTCAGAAACAACAACAATAATCAAGCAACTGGCAGATAAACATGGCAGAGACCGAAATGCGCTCATGCCAATTCTGCAGGGTGTTGTTGAGAAAAAGAAGTATCTCACCGATGAAACAATGGTAGAGATAGCCAGAGAATTAGATCTGTCAGCAGCGCAAGTATATGGCACTGCTTCATTTTACTCATTTCTCGACACTGAATTCAGAGGAGATTACGTGATTCGGGTATGCCGCACGATCACTTGTGATATGCACGGAAAACGCGATATCATTAATACATTAAAAGAAGAGCTTAAGGTATCTGTTGGCGAAACCACCGCTGATAAGAAATTCACTTTATTGGAAACCAACTGTTTGGGTTGGTGTCATAAAGGGCCTGTTATGCTTATTAACGATACCCCTTATACTGAGTTAACGACTTCGAAAGTCAAAGAGATTATCTCAGAATACAGAACGAAGTAATTGGGAAATAAATTGAAAGGAAATAACCATGAGTGATAAAAAACTAAAA
>JAVVFR010000013.1:0-12205 GCA_032250595.1 Bacteroidales bacterium
AATGAATTCAAGCTTTAGCAGAGCTCAACTAAGAATTTTTGAGGAAACTCCAGTTTTTTTATAATGAACCCCATCATAAACAGATTTCTTTTTTTTTACGACGATGTTTTTATAATTTAGCAAGCTTAAAAACGAAAATCAACCATAATGATCAACGAGCAACTAATAAACCCGAAGAGCATAGTAGTAGTAGGCGGCTCCAACGATATCTCCAAGCCGGGCGGCAAGATCCTGAAGAATATAATTGACGGAGGATATAGAGGAAATCTTTATGTCAACAATCCAAAGGAAGAACTGGTACAGGACATAAAGAGTTATATGAACATCTCCGATTTACCCCAGACTGATTTGGCCATCATAGCCATTGCAGCAAAATATACGCTTGACACTGTAAAAATACTGGCACATAAGAAAGGGACAAAGGCTTTTATCATCATATCAGCGGGTTTCAGTGAAGAGAGTGATGCGGGGCGGGCGTTGGAAGAAAAGATAGTAAGTGTAATAAATGAGGTTGATGGCGTATTGATAGGACCCAACTGTACAGGAATATTAACACCGAGTCATCACAGTATCTTTACATGGCCTATTCCGAAGCTGGACCCTACAGGATGCGATTTCGCTTCAGGCTCCGGTGCTACCGCTTGTTTTATTATGGAATCGGGCATACAGCATGGATTAACCTTTGCCAATGTATTTTCCGTAGGCAACTCAGCGCAGGTAGGTGTAGAAGAGGTAGTGAAGTATTGGGATGAGGCCTATGATCCTGAGAGGAGTGCCCCAGTGAAGCTACTATACATAGAGAACATCAACAAACCGGTGATGCTGTTAAAGCATGCTTCTTCACTCATCCGCAAGGGGTGTAGAATTGCGGCTATAAAGTCAGGGTCCTCGGAAGCAGGCAGCCGAGCGGCGTCGTCACATACCGGTGCACTGGCCTCATCAGATATAGCAGTAGATGCGCTCTTCAGGAAGGCCGGCATTGTAAGGTGTTATGGCCGTGAGGATCTTATCACCGTTGCTTCAGTCTTTATGTATCCAGCGTTAAAAGGAAAAAATATCGCTGTCATCACCCATGCCGGTGGTCCGGCGGTGATGCTCACCGATTCACTATCGAACAATGGCCTTAACGTGCCACCCATAGAAGGCACTGCTGCCGAAGACCTCCTCTCAAAGCTCTATCCCGGCTCGTCGGTGGCCAACCCTATCGATTTCCTGGCTACCGGCACCGCCGAACAGCTGGGGATTATCATCGACTATGTAGATAATAAGTTCGATCATATCGATGCAATGGTTGTGATCTTCGGCACCCCGGGCCTCAACCCTATCTTCGATGTGTACGACCTGCTTGACGAGAAGATGCGCACAGCACAAAAACCTGTCTATCCCGTTCTTCCATCACTCCTTACTGCTGCCAAAGAAATTGAGTCGTTTATTGCCACAGGAAGGGTTAACTTCCCCGATGAGGTAACATTCGGTAAAGCATTAGCCAGGGTATACCACACACCAAAACCGGCACCTGAGCATATCGTACAACAAGATGTGGATGTAGGAAGAATCCGGGGCATCATTGATTTTGCAAAACCCGGATACCTGAAAACCAATGAAGTAGCTGCATTATTAGATGCTGTTGGGATACAACGTGCCAAAGAGAGTGTAGTATCGGAAGAACAAAAAGCAATAGCTACTGCCCATGATTTTGGATTCCCGGTAGTGATGAAAGTTGTGGGTCCTATTCATAAATCAGATGTCGGAGGTGTGGTGCTAAATGTTACCGACGACACTACTGTAAAAAAAGAGTTTAAACGCTTGATGCAGATCGAGGGTGCTACCGGAGTGATGTTACAACAGATGCTCCATGGCACCGAGCTCTTCGCCGGGGCTACTTACGAAGAGCCGTTCGGCCATATGGTGATGTGTGGCCTCGGAGGTATCTTTATTGAAGTGCTGAAAGATGTGCAAGCCGGACTGGTGCCCCTTGAGAAGAACGAAATAAGAACAATGGTCCGTAAGCTGAAAGGTTATAAGATCATTGAAGGAGTGAGAGGACAGGAAGGTGTTAATGAAGGAGCTTTTGAGGAGACCATTTTCAGACTCTCCACCTTGTTGTATCATGCTCCCGAAATCGTTGAGCTCGATCTTAACCCGCTACTTGGTACTATCTCTTATGTGAAAGCCGTAGATGCCAGAATCAGGGTTGAGAAGTGACAAGTTTTATTGCTCGAAACACAATTTTCTAAAACAAAACACAGGATGTTTACTTTTCCAACAACAAAGCGAGCAGCAACGCTCTGTCGACAATACTGTGCCGCAGGATATATTCTGATTTATTCTTATCAAAGCCACCCAGCGGCCCCATACCATCAATCTTTGGGATACGTTGTACAATAACACAGATATCCGATGAGCTCCAACGGTGCTGCGCCACCACAAGGGTATCAATACGTCTGGATATCTCTTTCACCCTGTTAAACAATGAAATATTAAGATCGTCTTCCTGCATCGGGGGGCGTGAAAGCCCACCATCGAATTGAATCTGTGTTATACCTTTATATTTTTTACTGGTATTGACAACACTGCGTATCTTCTCATCAATACGCCTGAAATCTGTCATTGTATTGAACCTTACACTGATCTTTGCATTACCGTAAGCACTTTTTTTGAAGATATTAGAATAAAATTCAACACCATATGGAGCAACAACATTCTCCTTGTCCTTCTTACCAAGGTCGATAATGGCAGTGTTGGTCTTAAAAAATTGATAAGCAGCCAGGTTAACATTCTCGGCACTCTCAGGGTTGATCAGCTTTAAGCCAAAGGAGTAATTTGCAGAGCCCGATCTGGAAGTTACAATACCCCCCTCCATACTACCACCATGCATACCAATAATATTTGCAGCATTAACAGACTTCTGCTTTACCAGATCTTTTGAGAACTTACCGCCAATATTTGAATCGGTAATAACAAACACACCAATTTTAACTTTCCGTAACAATTTGGCGAACCGTAAAGCCTGTAAGGCAGCAATGGCAGCAACAATCCCTCCTTTATTTTCCCATATCCCTGTTCCAAAAAGTTTGTGTTCGGAAATCTGAAAGCTCTCTTGCTCTTGCATCTTAAGTTTACCGTCAATACTTAGTAAGATAAGATAATCGAGTTGTTCTTCAAAAGTATTGGCATAGTATGCCATATTCCCCACTTCAAGCTGTGGGAAAATCTCTCCGGTAAAACCCAGGTGTATCAATTCAGTATGAATAAGGTTCAAAGCATAGTTTATCCCTTCCATGTTCCGGCTATGAGTATCCGTGTTGACGATTTTCTCAAGCAGCTTCTCTATATTTTGCTGACGGCTTCTAAGGAACGATCGCAACCGGCTATGCAATGAAAGCTTCCCGTTAGGTTTTTCGTTACTCACTGTTTGGTAGATGTTTGAGAAATATCGCACGGCAGCTACATCCAGCATTTTATTCACCAGCCGTTCGAAGTCATACCCGGCTACAGCAGCTGCTGCTGAATAGGAACCTGTTTTTCCAAGACTTGCCATTGAGTTAATCTCGAGCAGGTAAATATTGTTATCTTTATCCAGTCTGATATCTACCCGTGCAAAGTCTCTCAGTTCGAGAGAACGAAAAGCTTGTTTGCTCAACTCCACCATTTCTTTAGCCAGATCATCGGATATCGGCGCCGGACAAATCTTGCGCATCGGTTGTGTTTTTTTGTTTGTGATCGTCTGAATAGCATCAGGATCTCCTTCAAGATCTATCTCAAGCACCGGAAAAGCTTCAATAGGATTATTCCCAAGCAGCCCGATACAAAATTCCCTTCCCCTGATAAACTGTTCCAGCAATGCCTGTTGTTGGTACTCTTCAATCACATACTTAACCGCTTCACGCAGGCCTCCCTCATTATCTACCACTTTCAGACCAAAAGAAACACTCTCCATCTTTGGCTTCACAATTACCGGATATACTACCGTTGACATGTCCTCCTTATGACTGCTAAAAACATGAAATACAGGGGTCGGCAATCCACTGTTCTGCCATACAATTTTTGTCATCACCTTGTCCAATGCAACAGCATGACCCGATGGGTTCGATCCCACATAAGGTACACCAAGCATCTCCAACATAGAAGGGATATGGGTATAACGACTCTCCCCCTGAATGCCATATGCCATATTGAACACCATCCCCATCTGCTCCCCATCAATAGTATGTGGCATAAAGGTTTTAAGACGGTCAATTATATACATATTGCCGTCAAGGATACTTACATTATGTCCTGCTCTTTCTAAATACTTTGCAACAAGCTTTACACGCTCCTCACTGTAAAACTCTTTGTTTTGCATGCCAAGCTTATTCAATACCCCTGTGATATCTTTATTGTAGATTATTGCAACCTTCATAATCCCATAGATTTTATTGTCATCTGATTATACTATATTAAATACACATTTTCAGGAAATTTATCACCATCTGCATTGCCTCTTTGCCCGACACTTCCGGATGCCCCTGAAAACCATAGATAGGTTTATCTTTATGCTTAATGATCTCATTGGGAGTAGTATCTGATTCTGCCAGCACCTCAAAACAGGACGGTATTTCAGCTACATGATAATGATGTCTTTTGATGATATCGATCTCTTTTGAAGCTATACCCTCAAAAACAGGATCCTCTTTTATGATCGTTATTTTCTCACGACGCTGGTGATACTCCGGCAGTTTCTTTATTCTCCCTCGCCAGTAAGCAGCTATTATTTCATGACCTAAGCAGAAACCGGCCACCGGCACATCAAAGTTCATCAGCGCTACAAAATTGGATGTTAAATTTAAAGGCTCGAAAGGGTTCCCTCTCCCACCGGAAAGAATAATACCTGTGACTTCGGCTTTGGAAGATAAGGTGATCGGCTGGTTGTGATCGAAAAATACATAATCAAAATCCTGCTCAGCCAGATACTGTCTCTTGAACTTCTTGATGAAGCTCGACTGATTATCAATAATTAATATCATCTTAAAATAAAGGTTAAATATTTACATCTTACCAATGCAACAGATAGGCAAATATAAGAGGAACAACAATAGTAGCATCAGACTCAATAATAAACTTAGGTGTCTCAATACCAAGTTTTCCCCATGTAATCTTCTCATTGGGTACTGCTCCGGAATATGAACCATAGCTGGTGGTAGAGTCAGATATCTGACAGAAGTAACTCCAAAAAGGAGTATCGGTCCGTTGGAGGTCTTGATACAACATCGGCACCACACAAATCGGAAAATCACCTGCAATACCACCCCCGATCTGAAAAAAACCTACTCCTTCATCACCTGCATTTTCACTATACCATTCAGCCAGAAATGTCATATACTCAATACCCGATTTCATGGTTGATGGATGAAGCTCTTCTTTAACACAATAAGAAGCAAAAATATTTCCCATAGTGGAGTCTTCCCATCCAGGTACTACTATCGGAAGGTTTTTTTCAGCAGCAGCCAGCATCCAGCTGTCTTTGGGATCAATTTCATAGTACTGTTCAAGGTTTCCCGATAATAGCAGCTGATACATATACTCATGTGGAAAATAACGCTCCTTATTGCCTTCTGTTACTTTCCATATTGTATGGATATGTGATTGCAGCCGCCGGAAAGCTTCTTCTTCAGGGATACAGGTGTCGGTAACACGGTTCAGCCCTGCTTCCAGCAAATCCCACTCCTCTTTAGGGGTAAGGTCACGGTAGTAAGGCACCCTTTTATAGTGTGAGTGGGCCACCAGGTTCATAAGGTCTTCTTCCAGGTTTGCTCCGGTACAGGATATGATATGCACCTTATCCTGCCGTATCATCTCAGCCAATGACTTTCCCAACTCAGCAGTACTCATAGCACCTGCCAGGGTGATCATCATCTTTTTACCCTGGCTAATATGATGTTCGTAAGCTTTAGCTGCATCCACAAGAGCAGCCGCATTGAAATGTTTATAATGCTTGGTGATAAAATTACTTATAGGGCCTTTATTACTCATGATACTTGAATTTATAACTTAACATTTTATAGTACAGCTTTGCCGCCAGGAAGTTAGGAGCTTTTATATTTTCTATCGGTGCCAGTTCAGTGATATCAAATCCCTTGACCTCTTTCTCTTCAAAGAGCCTCTTTAGGAACCGCATTGTGCTGTTCCACTGCATACCTCCCGGTTCCGGTGTACCGGTAGCAGGCATAATAGCCGGATCGAAAGCATCAAGGTCTATAGTGACATACACATTGCCTGTGATCTTCTTCAATACCTGTTCAGCCCAGTCGCCTTCAAGCTGGTGAGCAAAGAAACAGTTCCCTCTGTTCAGATATGGCAGCTCTTCCACATCCATACTCCGTATCCCCAACTGTATAAGGTTGGTATGCAGCGATGCATCATGCAGTGCACAGGCATGATTGTACGGAGTGCCATCATACGACGGACGAAGGTCGGCATGCGCATCAAGCTGTAAAACCGTCAGATGGTCATAGTGCTCATAAAAGGCTTTAATGACGCCTATGCTGATAGCATGCTCCCCACCAAAGAAAGTAAGAAATTTTCCGGTATTCAATAGTGAAGTGGTTTTTTTGTATACCATGCTGAAGACCGCTTCCGGAGAGCTGTTTTCTGTAATGACAGGAAGAATATGTATCCCTTTTCTGTATACCTCGCTGTCTGTTTCAATATCATACAACTCCATATTATCAGCTGCTTCCAGAAAAGCGGAAAAACCCATATCAGCACCCTTACCCCATGTGCTGGTGCCATCGTAGGGTATCGATTGCAACAATATAGCTGCTCCATCATAGGAAGCAAACTCCGCCGGTATGCCTGCAAATGTCCTCATTCTTTTGTGTAGCCTAATATTTTGAACATATCCGAAGCCGACTGCTCATTACGATAGACGTAATCGAAAAAATTTCCCTTTTCATCACGATCGATAATAACATGTTTCGGAGACGGGATAAGACAGTGTTTTATACCACCATACCCACTGATAGCATCCTGGTATGCGCCTGTATGAAAAAATCCGAGATAAAGTGGCTCTTTATCATCATCGGAATAGGCAGGGAGTAACACCTCCTGGTTGAAATCCTCAGAGTTGTAATAGTCGGAATGATCACAACTGATCCCGCCTATATTAATCCTTTTGTATTCGTTGTTCCATTTATTTACCGGTAACAGAATAAATTTCTCATGGATCGACCAGGAGTCAGGGATGGTGTTCATCAAGCTATTATCGATAATATACCATGTCTCGGTATCATTTTGTTGTTTTTGTTCAAGTACCTTAAAAATGATGGCTCCGCTTTCTCCCACAGTATAGCGTCCGAACTCCGTAAAAAGGTCGGGCTCAGGGATGCGCTCCTTTTCACAAGCATCTTTGATATTCGTGATAATCTCGTTGATCATATATTCATAATCGTATTCAAACCCAAGATGGTTGCGAATAGGAAATCCACCACCCAGGTTAAACGCTTCGAGTGATTTGCTCTGTTTCTTAAGCTCAATATATAGTTTCAGTGCTTTTTTAAATTCACCCCAGTAATAGAGACTGTCTTTTATACCGGAGTCAACAAAAAAATGGAGCATTTTAAAACTCACATGGTCATTATCTTTAATGTGTGTTTTAAAGAACTCAACCATATCAGTATGTCTGATACCTAACCGGGATGTATAGTAGGCAGACTGAGGTTCCTCATTGATGGCCATCCGTAAACCTATATTCATCTTTTCGTCGCCGGCAAAATGCAGTAACCTTTCCAACTCATTTTTACTGTCGAGGATAGTGATAGAGTTCGGGAAACCCGCTTTCTGTAACTTCACAATCTTTTTCAAATGTTCATCAGTCTTGTATCCATTATGTATGATCATACGGTTTTTATCAATCTTTCCATCTTCATACAAGCTGAGGATCAAGTCGATATCAAATGCTGAGGAGGTCTCTAAATTAACATTATGCTTTAAAGCTTCAGTGATCACATGATAGAAATGGTTGCACTTGGTGCAATAGCAGTAGTAATATTTCCCGTTGTAATTATTTTTCTTGATCGCCCGATTAAAAAGATTACGGGATTTTCTTATCTGTTCACCTATCTTTGGCAGATAAATAAACCTGAATGGTGTTCCATATTTTTCAATCAAATATTTTAATGAGATACCTTGAAAAGTAAGAAAATTATCTCTGAGATCAAATCCTTCCTGTGGAAAGTAATAGGACTGTTCAATAAGGTCAAAATAGGTGTTCTTCATTTATAAAAATATCCATAAAAAATAAGTACCTGTAGAAATAAGCTCTTTGGGTACAAAAATAGTCTCTTTTTTTTATTTCCTGTAAAAAATGGATAATGCTTTCTTATTTTTTCTGTATAATTTACCTATTATTTACATCTTTGTAATTAATAATAATAAACCGTACGATACAATGACAAAATATATGACAGTATATAAGCCACTACCGGTGTTATCTGATATTATAAGAGCGCAAAAACAGTTACAGGGCATAGTAAAGAGCATGCCATTAGAACTCAGTTATTCTTTCTCTCAGATGTCGGAGGCGAATGTTTTTTTAAAGCTTGAAAATCTTCAAAAGACCGGGTCATTTAAAGTCCGCGGGGCGTATAATAAGATCTCGAACCTCTCAGCAACAGCAAAGAACCGTGAGATTATCTGTGCTTCGGCCGGCAATCACGCACAAGGGGTAGCCTATGCTGCTACCAAGTTAAATGTCCGCAGCCGGGTATTTATGCCTGTTTTTGCTCCACCCTTAAAGGTGGTAGCGACACGTGCTTATGGAGCTACGGTGGAGTTAACGGGCGATACTTTCGACGATGCCTATAGGGCTGCTGTTGATTATACTGAAAAGACCCAAGGCACCTTCATTCATCCTTTCAACGACCCGGATATTATCGCCGGTGCCGGCACCCTGGGGTTAGAGTTATTTGAACAGAACAGCGATATAGAGTATGTTTTTGTACCTATTGGTGGCGGTGGACTTATTTCCGGTATTGCAATTGCTTTAAAGAGCCTGAATCCTGCCATCAAGATTATCGGTGTAGAAGCCGACGGGGCACAGAGTATGAAAGCCTCTATTGACCAGGGAAAGATTATTGCCTTGCGGAATGCTGATACTATCGCCGACGGAATAGCAGTAAAGTCTTGTGGAAATCTGAATTTTGAGGCAGCAAAAGAATATGTCGACGATATTGTGGTGGTGAATGATGCGGAGATAGCACGTACTGCCTACCTCTTGTTGCAGCGGGCAAAGATCCTTGCTGAACCTGCCGGGGTAGCCTCTATGGCAGCGATATTGTATAAGAAAATTAATGTCAAGGGGAAAAATGTCGTCCCTATCATCAGTGGCGGAAATATCAATATGAGCATTCTGGAGCAGATCCTCGACAAAGGGGTGATGGATCAAGGTTACAGGGCACGCATCGCAGTACTCGTGGCAGATCAGGCCGGTACACTGAAAAAAATTCTCGATATCCTTGAAAAAGTAAGAGCCAGTGTACACGACATTGTTCACGAACGGTCCACTACCAGTGTGCCTGTTGGTTACGTAAGAGTAACCGTAACTTTTAACCTGCAAGATACTGAGCAGCTCTCTGTGATAACAGAAGAGATGGACAGATATAATCTAAAATACTCGGTGCTACGGTAATTATGATATGGTGCAAGCCGGTAATGTTCTACCAATACCCAAAATTTGACAATGAAATTATCCCCAAAAAAAATTTTTTTCATATATACCTGATACAACAAAAATATTTTTATCGTGAAGTGGAACAGCAGTATTGAATTGGCAAGGCGTTTTGTAGAAGAGACCAACAGAAATATATTCTTAACCGGGAAAGCAGGTACCGGCAAGACTACTTTTTTACACTGGCTAAAAGAGCACACCAAAAAACGTGCTATTGTAGTAGCTCCAACCGGTGTAGCAGCTATCAATGCAGGTGGAGTCACCATACATTCATTCTTTCAGCTCTCGTTTGCTCCGTTTCTTCCGGGGATAGATAATAATGCAAGTACTGATCATAGAAAGAACAGGCGTTTTAGCAGAGAGAAGATAAAAATCATCAAAGGAATCGACCTGCTTATCATCGATGAGGTGAGTATGGTACGTGCTGACGTGCTCGACAGTGTCGACGAGGTGCTGCGCCGGTTCAGAAACCCGGCAAAACCCTTTGGAGGTGTTCAACTGCTGATGATTGGCGACATATACCAACTATCACCGGTAGCAAAAGAAGAGGAACGACAACTGCTCAGCCCTTTTTATCACTCACTCTATTTCTTCAACAGTAAAGCCCTGGAGAGAGCCGGGTTCTTGAGTATTGAACTCACTGAAGTGTACAGACAGCAAGATGCTTATTTTATCAATATCCTCGAACAAATAAGGACAAACCATATCTCTCCGCAGATCCTAGATCTACTCAATCAACGTTATACTCCACATACACCCCTCGATAAAGAGGATTGTATTACCCTTACTACACACAACCGTTTTGCAGATACCATCAACCAGGAAGAACTATCCAAACTGCCGGGCGAAGTAGTACGAAGCATTGCCAAAATTGAAGGTGAGTTTCCTCCTTACGCATTTCCTACTTGGGAAGAGCTGGAACTGAAGATCGGTGCACAGGTGATGTTTGTAAAGAACGACACAGCAGAAGAGAAACGTTTCTACAACGGAAAAATTGGAAAAATCGTTGGTTTCTCCGACGAGGAAGTCTATATCAGATGTCCCGGAGAGAAAGAAAACATTAATATTGTTCCTGAAAACTGGGAAAACGTCAAGTACAGCATCGACGAAAAACAAGCACAGGTGAAAGAGGAGGTTATAGGCACATTCGAACAACTCCCTATCAAACTGGCATGGGCTATCACCATCCATAAAAGCCAGGGGCTTACTTTTGAAAAAGTTATCATTGATGCCAATGCAGCATTTGCTTTCGGACAGGTATATGTTGCCTTAAGCCGTTGCACCTCACTGGAAGGCATTCAGCTCAGCTCTCCCATCACTGCATACGGGATAAAAAGTGACAGCACAGTAAGCCGCTTTGCTGATAAGGTGCAGCAATCTCCCGCCAATGAAAATGAACTGATAAGTGCTACTATCGATTTTGAAGCATCACTGCTGGAAGATCTCTTCGACTTCACCCTGCTGAAAAAAAGAGCTTACTTCCTCCGTAAGGTGCTGAACGACAATGCTCCGGTGATTGTTGGAAACCCGGTAATCAATATCAATTCAGTTCTTCAGGAAATAAATACCGTGCTGGAGCCGGTAGGACAAAAGTTTATCTCGTTTCTGAGAAGCATGCCAAGAGATACAGAGGCAGATAAAAACGCTGTTACTATAAAAATAAAAAAAGCAGGTGAATGGTTCACAGATCGTTTCAATGCGCTTATTAATAATCAGATGAGAAACTTATCCTTTACAACAGATAACACAACACTGTTGAAGAGACTGAAAAAAAACTATTCGGATTTCATGGAGGAAGCAATGGTAAAGATGGTAGGATATACCGTTTGTAAAGCAGGATATTCAACAGCAGCACTCCTGGAAGCAAAAGCCAGGGCTATTCTCCCCGATAGTGGTGATGAACAGAAAAGGCAAAAGAAAAAACTCCCTCCAACAGATATTGATAATGCTGACAATGAAATTTTTACCCTCTTAAGGGCATGGCGTAACCAAAAAGCCATAGACACCGGTCTTCCCGCATATCGCATCCTGCATCAAAAAGCACTCTATTCCATTGCAGAACATAAGCCAAAAAATATAGATGATATGAAAGAAATATATGGCATGGGAAAACGTAAAGTAGAACAGTATGGAGAAGAGATTCTTACGCTCCTATACGAATCCGGAATCGGTTAATACTAGCGCTATTCCATAAAGAAAAAACTAAGAAGAAGAGGCATTTATATCTTTTGTATTTCCGGAGATAAGCCTCGCAATCTTTTTTGTTCTCGGGAATTGCTCAAAAATGATCTTTAGAAACACCGTAATAGGGATAGAGAGCACCATGCCGGGGATACCCCAAATAAATCCCCAAAGCATCAGCATCACAATAATGGTGATGATACTTATTGATAAAGAATTCCCCATTAAAACTGGTTCCAACACACTGCCTACCAGCAGTTGAACAGCAATAATAGTGATAATAAAGAATAACAATGTAGTAGAGGGTTCAAGCTCAAC
>JAVVFR010000381.1:0-2103 GCA_032250595.1 Bacteroidales bacterium
CAGGAACTCCATTATACTGAAAACTGTCGTGTATCTTATTGCCTCCCCATACTTTCTCTTTAAAGACAGGATTGAACTTCAAGGGATATAATTTTTTCATAAGGTTCAATTTTCAACAAATATATAAAGAATGATTGCTTTTTTGTACCTTCACACGCAAATTATCTTTTATGCAAAAGATTCACACGATAGGTGTTTTTTGTGGTTCTTCAGCCGGTATAGATCCGGTATATGCTCGTGATGCTGTTTTGTTAGGCCATGAGATGGCTTCAAGAGGCATCACACTTATATATGGTGGGGGTAGTATAGGATTGATGGGGACGATAGCCGATGCGGTATTGGAAAAAGGGGGTAAGGCAGAGGGTGTTATTCCGCAACACCTTATTGATAGGGAGTTAGCTCATCCGGGAATTCAAAAGATGCATATCGTAAAAGATATGGCAGAACGAAAGGCTTTGCTATGGAGCCTTTCCGATGCTTTTATTGCCCTTCCCGGAGGGTTGGGCACGATGGATGAATGGTTTGAGATGCTTACCGGATTTCAGCTGGAGATCAGCGAGAAGCCATGTGCACTTCTTAACACCAACGGTTATTTTGATGCGCTGATCTCCTTTCTCGATCATATAGTAGCGGAGAAGTTTATGCGTGTTGAGCATAGAGCTAATATCATCATTGCCCAAAGACCGGAAGATATGGTAACCTTGCTTCATGCTTTCAAGGTTACCGCTCCGGGAACAAACTGGATTGCAGAGTTGAAAAAGAATAATTTTTACTGATTGATGCTTAAAGATGCCAATCAGTTAAACAAATATTAACAGGAAGAAGGATGAAAATCATAGGAATAACGGGCACAATAGGAGCCGGAAAAGGGGCCATTGTAGGGTATCTCACAGAGAGAAAGGGTTTTGCTCATTTCTCTGTCAGGGCTTTTCTGACACAGATTATCACAGCGCGCAATATGGAAGTTAACAGGGACAGCATGGTACAGGTAGCCAATGAGTTACGTGCTTCTCATAGCCCGTCGTACCTTATCGAGTCGTTGTATGAGCGGGCGCGGAAGGCGGGCAATGACTGTGTTATCGAGAGTATCCGCACACCCGGGGAGGTAGAGGCATTGAGAACCAAGAAAGATTTTACTTTGCTGGCTGTTGATGCAGATCCGGTATTACGCTTTGAGCGGATAAGACAACGAGGCAGTGAGACCGATATGATCGATTATGATACCTTTATGGCTAATGAACAGCGTGAGATGGATGCCGACGACCCGGCAAAGCAGAACATAAGGAAGTGTATTGCTATGGCCGACTACCGTATTGATAACAATGGCTCTGTCGAAGCGCTCTTTGCGGTAACAGAAAAGATATTGAAACAAATAGAAAAGAAAGCATAAGCTATGGAAGAGACGAAGACACCTTACCAGCGGCCCACATGGGATGAATATTTTATGGAGATTGCCAATACGGTGGCCAAAAGAGCTACATGTGACCGTGGCCGCAGCGGTTGTGTGATCGCCCGCGACAGGCAACTCCTGGTGAGTGGATATGTAGGTTCACCTGTTGGACTGCCGCATTGTGATGATGTGGGGCATCAGTTTAAGAAGATGACGCATGAAGATGGCAGCATCACTCAGCACTGCGTCAGAACGGTGCATGCAGAACAGAATGCTATATGTCAGGCTGCAAAACTGGGTATCGCCCTTTTCGGATCAACGCTATACTGTCGTATGACTCCATGCCGTACATGTGCTATGCTTATCATCAACTGCGGTATTAAACGCGTAGTGTGTGAATGGAAGTATCACTCCGGTACAGAGTCTGAACAGATGTTTGCCCAGGCAGGGATTATCCTGGAGTATGTGCATGATGAAGTGATGGAATATACTGGGCAAAAGGGATAGAAAAAATTTGGTCCGGCACGGTTATTTCCCGGTAAATTGTTTGCGATAGATCAGAGGTAATATCTTTCTTGCTTTATTCTCCAAACCTGGCGTGCTTCGTCCGATAAGGTTTTCTGCTGATGCTGCCAGCTCGGTCAGCAGATCGGGATACTTCAACGAGATCTGCCATAACACATCCATGCTGAAAGCTCTGATGGCTGTGGCCT
>JAVVFR010000382.1:0-2103 GCA_032250595.1 Bacteroidales bacterium
TAGCATCGATAATCTGCTTATTGAAAGCAAAAACCGGATCATCGGAATTATGAAGATGAGGAGGTATCTTTGTTGGGTCAGTATCAAGACCGATGCATAAAAAACTCTTCTTTTGTTTAATTTGCGCTATCAATTCATTTTTATCCATAGGAATATCAAATTGTGTTACTTTTTCTTATCAATATCCACAGCCTCTTTAAGGCGTTCAGCATTTTCGGCGATCTGCAGTTGCTCAATAAGCTCTTCAATATTACCTTCCATTACGCTTTGCAGGTTATATAAGGTAAGATTTATCCTGTGATCGGTTACCCTCCCTTGTGGATAGTTGTAGGTCCGTATCTTTGCACTACGATCACCGGTTGACACCATAGTCTTTCTTTGCGAAGAGATATTATCCATATATTTTTTGTGTTCTATCTCATAAATTCTTGCTCGCAACACCTTCATAGCTTTATCAAAATTTTTGATCTGGGATTTTTCATCCTGACATGATACCACGATACCCGTTGGAATATGCGTCAGGCGTACTGCGCTATATGTGGTATTCACCGATTGCCCCCCGGGCCCGGAAGAACAAAAAGTGTCTTTTTTTATATCATTGGAGTCTATTGTTACATCAAACTCATCAGCTTCAGGCAACACCACAATAGATGCTGCTGAAGTATGCACACGTCCCTGAGTCTCTGTCTTTGGTACCCGCTGTACACGATGCACCCCCGACTCATACTTTAACAATCCATATACCCCATTGCCAATAACATTTATAATTAGCTCCTTATATCCACCAACAGTACCCTCCGTCATCGACACCAGATCATGCTTCCAACCTTTGTACTCAATATATTTTGCCATCATACGATACAGGTCACCGGCAAAGATGCTGGCCTCGTCACCGCCTGTGCCCGCCCTTATCTCTACAATAGCATTTTTATCATCCTGCGGGTCTTTTGGTATTAACAGAAGCCTTATCTTCTCCTCCAATGCCTCACGCTGTTCCTGCAATGAATGGATCTCCTCTTTTGCCATGGCCCGGAACTCTTCATCCTTCTCTTTTTGAAGTAACGCTTTTGATGAAGTAAGGTTCTCCATAATATTTGAATATTCATGGTATGCCTCAATGATGGGTTGAAGATCTTTATGATCTTTATTGAGCTTTACATACTTTTTCATGTCGGCAATGGTTGCCGGATCATTCATCTCTTTCTCAATCTCTTGATATTTTTGATATATCGCCTTTAACTTCTCTAACATAGTTTTAGTACTCCGGGTTGTTTACAAAATTAATAAAAAGTGTAATGTCAGGGAAAAACATTAATAGAGCCAGATGCCTCTATCTGTTTTTATTGTAAGCTTCTTTTGATTAGCTTTTTCACAATAGCCAATGATTTTAGCATCCACATTAAATTCCCTGGCAATATCGATAACCTGTTCAGCGCTCTTCAGGTCCGGGAGATATAACTCCATACGATGCCCCATATTAAAAACCGTATACATCTCTTGCATTGGGGTGTCCGATACACGCCGGATCATCTCAAACAGAGGTGGTATCCCGAACATATTATCCTTAACAATATGCATATCATCAACAAAATGCAACACTTTCGTTTGTGCTCCACCGCTACAATGCACGATACCATGAATATTGTTTCGCATAGCTTCCAACACTCTCTTCAGCACAGGCGCATAGGTACGTGTAGGAGATAGTACCATTTTACCGGCATCCATCTCTTCAATAGAAGTGGACTGGGTAAGCGATTGGCTGCCGCAATACACCAGGCTGCTATCCATAGCGTTATCGTAACTTTCAGGGTATTTGTCAGCATAGTTGGTTTTAAACACATCATGGCGGGCTGAAGTAAGCCCGTTGGCACCCATCCCACTGTTGTATCGCTTCTCGTAAGTTGCCTGACCATAACTCGCAAGGCCAACAATAAGATCACCATGGGCGATATTGGCATTATCAATAACATGATTACGCGGCATCCTGGCAGTGACAGAAGAGTCAACAATGATGGTTCTCACCAGGTCGCCAACATCAGCAGTCTCTCCTCCGGTATGATAAATGCCAATACCGTGTTCACGCATATCAGCCAGGAAAGCTTC
>JAVVFR010000014.1:0-12122 GCA_032250595.1 Bacteroidales bacterium
CTGCCGGGGAGACATAGAAATACCAAAGCGCACTGTAGAAATAGATCTTACAGTGCGCTTTTTTATAGTAATATCGATATCAAATTATCAATACAAACTCTCATCAATCAGTTATGAGGTCACTCTCTTATGATAAGCTTCTCAGTGAAGATACCTTTTTTACCGGTAATCTTCAGCAGATACAAGCCGTTGGCAAGTCCTGGAAGATCAAAGGTGTTGGCATATTCATCCACTGTTAAAGAGATTGATTTTTCATATACTTTGGTACCATCAAGGCTGTGAACAGCGATCAGATAGTTACCTACAGGGAATTGCTGCATACGAAGGTCAAACTTACCACTGTTTGGGTTAGGAGATATCTTCACCGATACTTGTGTTAATGCATCATCTATTCCTGAATCATCAATAAAATTAACATTGATGGTATCAGAACCAACACAGCCATTGGCATCTGTTACTTCCACCCAGAATGTCTGCACTCCAAAACCATGACCTGTAGTATCCACCGTGATGGTTTGGGTAGTTGCACTGTTACTCCAGAAATAACTTGTATAACCCGAACCAGCATCCAGTACAATATTGGCACCGGATACCAGGTTGGTATCATTACCCAAATTCACATCCGGTAATGCTGAAACCGTTATATTGAGCATACGAATCGTATCATTGCTATTTAAAATATCCGGGAGGTTATTAGGGTCTTTCACAAAGGCTTCTACATTATAGTTTACAGAAGGAACAAATGTATGGTTCCCCAGCATCACACTGGTAGAAGCATTAGGTAGAAGAGTGCCGGACCAGTTGACAGAGGGTTTTACAGTAGTATTTACTTTCCAGTCAATGGCAGCATCCGTTAAGGCAACCGGAGAGTGATTCTTTAGGGTGACAAAAATTGGAAATGTCCCTTCACATACCGGTGTAGCGGCAAAGGCATCCAGTCCGGCATCAAGGGTGTTGATCATTTCAAAACCGAGATAGGCAAGCCGGCCTTGTATCGTCGCTGATGACGAACCACTATTCCCAAAAAGGCTTCTGCTTAATACAGATGCCTGCATAATACTAAATCCGGAAGAAAAGCCTTGGTGGGACGCTTCAACTATTATATTGGATGTGCCATCATAGAAGAAGGGTTTATCTAAAGTAATTGGCACCATGTTCCCGCCAAAACTTGATAAATTGGCATTTGCAGCATAATATACGGTATCCAGTGCAGAAATAAAATTAGTAGATGAAAATATGGAGAGTGATGTTGTTCCCATTCTGATTAACAGGTCAGTATAATCTGAATTAACAGGATTATCAGATTTAAGATATATTTTTGAAATATATCCGGGAGGAGCACAGGTAAAATCCGAAGGATGATATATCCACTGACGTTTGTTGCTGCCTGTTGAAGGAGTATTAAAAGGAATAGTGTTGGCAATAGTTGTTAATTTATCAAATTTATACTTTGCCGGATAGCCAAATCTCAAATCAACTCTTCCAATATTAGATAATTCGGTCCAGAAATTCGCAGCAGGGGAACTGATAATATTACCCTGCCAACCAAGCCTTTGTAGCGTAATTGAATGTGAGCCGACGGTACTGTTAACAGGGCCACTAGCTGAAGGATATGACGTAGAGGCACTCCCTAAACCATTATCTCTCACAGCTAAAATACCAATCACATCTCCTGCATTGACTGGTACATGCACATCCACATACCCTGTATCAGTAATGTTTGCACCATAAAACAAGGTAGTAAAAGAAGTAGATGTAGCTGGATATGTTGCCGGAGCTGAAGGGAATTTAACCATATGGATTGATTGTGGATTGGTGCTAAAATCGACAGGGGCCCTGACACCGGTTAACACCATATCACAAGGAGCAGTAAACCAATAACCTCTGGAAAAGCTTCCGGTATAAGGTGACCCATGAGGAGGAATTGGTATCTGTGATTCAGCTATTTCATAACGTATGTCTGCCCTTCCAATTGAGAGCCCTGATTCTGTCCATAAATTGGTTGCCGGACCACTGATAATATTACCCTGAAAGCCCAAACGGGCAAGAGTAATATTGTAAGGCCCTAATGAAGAAGTGTAAGGACTCACTGCAGTAGAATACGATGTTTGGCAGTTACCACTTCCGTTGTCACGCACTGCGAGGATGCCAATAATATCACCCGACTGTATCTGAAGATTCATATCAACAAAACAAGTATCTGTAAGATTGGAACCATAATATAATGTAGTAAACGCAGTTGTAGTAGAAGAATAATTTGGTGGCACGGAAGCAAACTTAACAAGATGTATCGTTTGAGCGTTGGTGCTGAAATCTGTGGGGGCTCTCACACCGGTAATCACAAAATCACAAGGTGCTGTAAACCAGAAACCCCTTGCTTGTGATGAATGGGTTGTACTATGAGTAGACGCATCAATAACATTCTGGGCACTAACTAAAAATGCCGGTATCGTTAAGAATACCATTAAAAAAATAAATAAAATTTTCCTGATAAAAGTGCTTTTTTTCATGACATGTAATATTTAATTTATATTAATTAATTAATTAATGTATCAATGATGTTTTTATTCTAATTATAGTTTAATGACTGGTACAGGTATAATATTATTTTGTTTTAAATTAATAATCTCTATTGTAACAACTTACGTTTTACAATCCAATGCCGAATTTAAACAAATTATTTTATCTAAGAGCAAAATTAAAAATCTTATTTAGTTACCCAATTCAATTAAATGCTAAAAATAGTAAATAATAGTTCCAAATACAAGAAAGAAATAAAGTTTTTAATATTTACAGTCATCTGCGGTTAACTTTAACCCATCGAGATAGTAATAAATGTATCTTACCTAATGCATATCAGCATCAAAAATGTGTATATTTGAAACATTGTTCCACCAAACCTTAATACTATGAAAAATACTTTACTGTTTCTGCTGGTTCTTGCAGGCTTCATTATTATAGCTTGCAATAAAGAAGAGGAAGAGGATGTACAGGATCCTTACACACTTCTCACTGCACATGTATGGGTTTCTGACAGTTTACTTGCCAACGGTTTTGAGGCAGGGGGTCCCGGCCAACTATTGGAAAAGTTCAATGGAGATGTTGAATTCAGAACTGACGGCACAGGGACTTTCGGGGAGTATTCCGGCACATGGTCATTGTCTGAAGACAACACAACCATAACAATAGTGACACAGGAGTTGCCCATCTCCATCATTGCTATCATTAAAGAGCTTACTACCACCTCACTAAAGATCGTTACAGGTTTTCCTGATACCACCCAGCCGGGGGAAATCATAGATATTAGAATGACTTTTAAGGTGAAATAATGCTACAACAGATTCCAGGCAAATTATTATTGTTGTACTTGTTGCTTATAAGCATTAACACAGGGCTTATTGCACAGAATGTTGTGCGAATCAGCGGGCAGGTTTATGACGCACACACTATGGAGTCATTGCCCGGTGGCGCCATAATGTATGGAAAAGGCCGGGGGACCATAACTAATGAAGAAGGCCGCTATAGTTTCACAACAGAACGGGGCACCGTGCATATCACGTTTCAATACGTAGGCTACAAAAGTGAGACATTTACCCTCTCCGAATTTGACAAAGGAGATTCTATAGTACTCAACGTTGCAATGTATCCAAAGGCTATGGAGATTGACCAGGTGGTGATCAGTGCCGGCAAATCTGAGCAACGAATATCGGAGCTAACAGTTTCTATGAGTGTAATCAAGCCTGAAGCGCTAATGGCAAGCCATACCACTGATGCAGAAGAGCTTATAAACAAAACTGCCGGCATAGAAGTACTTGATGGACAGGCCTCCATAAGAGGTGGCAGCGGATTCAGCTATGGCGCCGGAAGCAGGGTGATGGTACTTGTTGATGGACTTCCGATGCTTTCAGCAGATGCCGGACATATACGCTGGCAGTCGATGCCCCTGGAGAACCTTGCACAGGTAGAGATCATTAAAGGTGCTTCATCTGTGATGTATGGCTCATCAGCATTGAATGGCATTATCAACTTCCGTACTGCCAAGGCTAGTGAAGAAGGTGTCACGAAATATTTTGTAGAAACCGGGATGTTTGGAAAACCAAAACGCGAAGCGTGGATATGGTGGAACAGCCCTCGTTTCTTTTCCAGTGCCTCTCTTTCGCATCTCAAAAAATATGGCAATACTGATATCGCTGCAGGAGTTTTTGTGCTTTTCGATAATGGGTATCGAAAATTAAATGAAAATTATCTCAGCAGACTCAACCTCCACATAAAACATCATCATAAGAAAATAGAAGGACTTAATTACGGAGTATCGGTAAATGGAATGTATAACCAAAAAAGAGACTTTGTAGTATGGGAAGATGCCGTCACCGGTGCCCTAAAGCAAGATGCTTCAACAGCACAGCGCCTATATGGCACCAGTCTTGCCATCGACCCAACGATAAGCCTTAGACGTGGCAAACGATTTACGCACGATATTCGTTCACGGATCCTCTTCTCACGCAATGACTATCCCGATGGTGGACAGAACAACAGTAACGCATTATCACAATATATTGAATATCAGTTTGGATATACAAAATCCCAGATCTTTAGTATTAATTCAGGGTTTGTTCATTACTCCAGCCAGATATTTTCCCCTTTCTATGGTGACCATCATGCCTGGAATGCAGCAGCATATACACAAGCCAACATTATACCTACCAGTCGGTTGAAACTGGTGGCCGGTGTAAGACTTGAATATAACACCCTTGATGGTATAAAAGATGCCATTATACCACTATTCCGTACAGGAGTGAACTACAGATTGTTTGACATTACTTTCCTGAGAGCAAGCTTTGGACAAGGATACAGATATCCTTCTATTGCCGAAAAATATGCTGCCACCACGCTGGGAAGCGTAAAGATCATACCCAATCCACTTATTAACCCTGAAAAAGGATGGAATTCGGAAATCGCTATAAAACAAGGCTTTTTAACACAATATTTTGATGGATATCTTGATATAGCAACGTTTTATACGCAAAATATTAATATGATTGAATACGTTTTCGGTATCTATCCCGATCCTATAACCCAACAATATACAATGGGATTCAAAGCCAACAACATTGAATATTCCAGGGTGTATGGTATAGAACTGGAATTTGTAATCAACATTAAATCTAAACGTATGACACATAAGCTCACCGGAGGTTATGTTTTTATGTACCCCGTTGAATTTAACCCAACCACTTACAAAAACACCAAAACCTATCTAAAGTATAGACGTAAGCATAGTTTCAACGTTAACCTCAATAGCAATATAAGTAAATTTGATTTCATCATCAATGCATTTATAAAGTCCCCCACGCTTGATATCGATGATGTTTTCATTAATCCCATGACCAGTGAAGATATCTTACCGGGATTTGCCAATTACTGGGTTAACAACAATACCGGTTATTTTTTGTTGGATGCAGGTATCAGTTATCAATTTAACGACCGGTTAAAACTTTCTCTTGTCATTAAGAACATTACCAATACAGAATATATGGGACGGCCGGGCGATATACAACCTCACAGGCATATAAGCTTTAGAGTGTCAGGAAAGTTATAATGATCTTCCGTCTGCGAAAATAATACTTACATAATTTTTTGCTATTACATGTCCATCAGATTAGCCTTTGAAGAGATGATATCCACCCATTTCAATTTCTCAAAATATGAAGTCTATAAAACACAATATCAAATTTTTAACTGTTTTTATCATCAACTATTGATTATTACAGGTATACTGTGCAATACAGTGATAAGAAAACAGATGATTAATTTCAGCCTAAAGGTTTTGACAGCCATACTTCGATTTTGTCAGTTGATTCTGCTGCCATTATATATTATCTTTACATTATTCTAAATACAAAATCACTTTATTATAAACTAAAAAAAAAATCATGAAAAAAATCTTAACAGTATCCACCATGGTATTACTTGCCATGACCATGATGTTTTGCGAACAGGAAGAAGGCCCCAGGGGTGTTCCCGGTGCTGACGGAAAAGACGGTGCTGACGGAAAAGACGGTAATGCCAATGTAATAACCTATCTTTTTACTGATTCCCTTGATATTGCATGGGGAAGTAATTCAATTACTATTTATTACGACACCAATTTTACCATCCCTGATTCTATCATAGAAGAAGGAGTTATTCTTGTCTATACAAAAGTGAAATCGGCTACTGTGATGTGGTATCCTGTCCCCGGTTTGGGTTATAATGGGTTGTATGTCACAAGGCTTTTTATTAGGGGCGACATGATACAGATTCGCGCATATGATCCTGATGGTTCTTTATGGTCAGGCAGCACACTCCCTGAGCTGTCGGCAATAAAGATCATCTTAATTCCCTCCTCAACAGTCATCAATATGAAGAAAAGCGGTGCCAATATCGATTTTGAGGATTACGAGGCAACGATGGATTATTTTAAACTGAAAAGATAAATAACCCTATAAAATTAATCATCTCAGGAATCTAGAAGAGGGTTGAATTTGCTCCTGTTTTGTCTTATCTTTGTAAGACTAACTTCTTAATTTTCAGCTCACATGAAGAATATTTTTCGAAACAGAGCTGCGTTTTTTATTATACTGTGTATAATAGGGAGTAATGGTTATACACAGCCACAGTACACCATCAATTTCGCGACCAGTACGACCAACAGCAGCAACCCATTTATGTCGAACACAAACAATAAAGCACAATGGCTTTATTACAACAGCGATTTCCCGACAGCGCCATCAGGGTATATTGATAAGATCTATTTCCGCAATGTACCTTCAATGCTTCCGGTGTTATGGGATTTCACTGATTTTCAGATTAAGATGGGGCAGACAGCGTTAACTTCACTGCCATCAGGCCCTTGGGTGACAACAGGCATGAACACAGTTTTCTACGCCAACACTTTCAGTGCATGGCCCTTACCGGGCGACTGGACCCCGGTGACCTTGCAAACTCCTTTTTATTATGACAACACACAAAATGTTATAGTAGAAGCTTCTCACTATCAATATACAGTCGGGTTTAATGTCAAAGTGGCGCCATTGCCGGGAAGATCTCTTATTGGCAATATCGCATCTATGACAGGAACAGCTCAAAACACCCTTTGTGAATTTGGTTTCGATATCAGCCTGGGAAGCACCGATGCTACTCTTTTAAGGTTCCCTTCTGTTAACGATACTGTATGTAGCGGCAATCAATTGGTATCAGTGGTATTAAAAAACAATGGACCTCCAACAATGACCAGCACTACCATCCAATGGAAAGTGAATAATATAGTGCAACAACCTGTTTACTGGACAGGCAACCTTGCCCCTCTCGACACATCAACAGTAATACTGGGCAATTACAACTTTTCTCCCTCTTCAATAGTCTCTGTTATGGCATGGACAAACAACCCAAACAACCTTCCCGATAACAATCCATCCAATGATACTATATCCTTTCCCGGGATCTATGTCCATCCTTCGCCAACTATCACACTGGGGTCCAACCTCTATGCCATCTGCAAAGGTGATACAGCTGACATCCTGTGCGTACTAACCGGTGCCAATCCATGGCATATTGACTATACCGATGGAGGAACACAATATAGCGTTACAGCCAATTCATCCTCTTTTATCATTCCGGTATCTCCTTCGATAACTACTACCTACTCGATATTGTCAGTAACTGACAACCATGGATGCACAACAACTGCCAATCCTGCTACCACCGTGGCGGTATTTCCGCTTCCTTCGGTTAACCTGGGTGTTGACACTACTATTAAAACCTCACAAAACATAACCCTTGACGCCGGTCCCGGTTTCACAGATTACCAATGGAATACAGGCGCATCTACACAAACTATCGTTGTAAATGGACATACACTCGGACAGGGGAGCTACCCTTTTAGTGTTACTGTAACCAATAACCATGGATGCTCCGCCAGCGATACCATACTTATAACTGTAATTGATGATGTGGGTATTAATGATCTGTCAGATAACATGTGTTGCTGCCTCTCCCCTAATCCTGCTAAAGAAAAAGTCTCGATAACCATCAGCATGAACAACCCTGGAGAAATCAATCTAAAACTATTTAACCACGAAGGAAAACTGGTCATCGATAAAAATTATCATGAAATAAATAACAAAACAACTTTTTCACTTGACCTAACATCTCTTTCTCCCGGTACCTATCTTGTACAGATAAGATGCAATAACAGGATTTTTGTTGAAAAGCTTATCATTACCGACAAGCACACTTCAAATTAATAATAATATCATCATGCCAGGAATATTTCTGAAGAGCCACAATCAATAAAGAGTATTGGATATTTACAATACTAATTCACTGGATTTCTCTTAACCAGATGCCCTTCATTGACCAAAATCTTCGTCCCGTTCTTCAATTCAGCCCAAACGGTGTAGATATAAGAGGTTCCGCCGGTAGTTTTATTGTCGAGATATTTTCCTTTTACATTGGCAACTTTCGACAACAACACCGGTTGCTTATCCCCTTGCTGGCGGTACAAAAAAAGATTTTTAACCTCCACGGAAGTAATAGGTTGCCATTGGAGGGTGATGCCTGATTTATTCTGTGTTGAAGAGATCAACAAAACAATATTGAGCGGGTCATACTGAATGTCGACACTGATTCTCAGTGCTGACTCTTCTCCTGTGATACTGACAGACTCCACCTCGTAACGATATCTACCTTCTTCCTGCAAGGTGGTATCTGTAAAATGATTGGTAGTATACAACAACAAATTTCTGTTTAACTTCACAGGAAGATCCTCCCGGTTCAGATCAATCCTGTAAACATTATACCCTGCCACGTAGTTATTTTCCTCTTGTGAACGCCATAGCAGCATAGGGTATCCCCGGTCACTTCTAAAATAATCAAGATCACCCGGAGGTGGAACAGGGATATTTACTGCAAGGTTCAGAAACACTGTGTCGCCGGCGTTACTCGCTTTAAAACCATCGCTCACTGCTGTACAAAAGTATGCAAGTGATTGTGTTTCCGGGGGATAAACAATCGTATCTGTCACCTCAATCCACTCCCCGGGGGCATAGTACTGACTAATAATCCTAATAAAACCGGGGTTTTCATCCACTTTCCGATAAAGATTGTATCCAATAATATTATCACCAATACCACGCCATTTTACCTTAATTCCTGTTTCATGGTATGACACTGTCATATCCTGAGGCGGAAAAGGAACCTCCGCAAAATTACTGAATCCATGGATCCGCACACCCGGCATCTGGTATCCAAAAAAATCCTTTATCAATAAAAAATAGAACCATGGTTCATTAGCTCTGGGTACTTCATCAACATAATGTGTGGCATCGCCCGACAATACAGTAACCAACTCATACCCATCGTCATAACTGCGGCTTCTAAAGAGAGATAAACTTTGTACGGTTCTGTTCTCATTCAATTTCCAGTTTAGAACGATTGCCTTACGGTCTTTAGCTGATGAAGCAGTGAAATTTACAAGATAGGGTGGAGCAATATATCCCATAGTATGGGCAAAAACCAATTCTGAGATGAGTGTATCAGCTTCATTGAACACGGTGATATAATACCTGTAAATATTGGGCTCAACGATTGTTGTATCAAAGACCACAAATATTGTTGTATCCTGTTTTATCCATGTACGTTTAACCGTTGCAATTTGAAGAAATTCATCTTCACCAATAGGGCTTCGGTACACTTCAAAAGGCAGCGTGTCAATAATATCATGGGTGAACCACATTACTCTCGGCACTTCTCCTTCACTATCGGAACGATAAGCACGGATTCCCTGGGCAGAAAGCCACCATGGTAAGAGAAATAACAATACTGAAAAAAGATATCTATTCATAATGTTCTGTTTTTTTCGATCATACTTTAAAGACAAGATGCAAAAGGGGTAAGTTTCATATAGAAGTCTGAACCATTCAACCCAAAATCAGCTTTGATACTGATTGCATTAGAGATAATATCAAAGATGGTTTGGAGGCCAATTTTGTTTAGCACCATACCGCAAGACCCTGTTACTACAGGTTTTACTTTTACCGATCCGCAGTTATTAAGATAGAATTTACCCTTTTTATATCCACCATAAACATCAAAGTGGAGTTCGGTATTCACGGCAGCTCCACAAGAGATCCCGGTTTTTGGAATTTCCCAGCTTGCCGACCCTTCCAATTCAACATAACCGTAACCTCCAACAGTAAGTTCAGCCTCTTTGATGAAATTAGCATTGACATACACCCCCATGCCTGCTTTAGCACTTACGTCTGCAAAAACTAACGGTAGTACTTCATTCACCAGAACCTTTTCCCCTATCACATACAGCCCCATTAATCCGGTAGCTGCAAGATCCGGAAGGTTTTTACGGAAACCCTGTTGTATCTCCATAATATCAATAGGATTTACACTGCCGGTAGAACCTACAATAAATCCCCCTCTGAACCCCGGCATCCCCGGGTTAGGCCCTACGGAGAAATCTTGTAAGTTGATAACCAAATAGTACCCTTTTTGGTCAAACCTTACTTTGGCCATTCCTTGTTTCAGATAAGCATAACCCAGTGGGATATTTTTCATGGTCAGCGTACCCAACATACTCCCGTCTGAAAAATTGTAGATAAGTTTCATATTTCCCAGAGGGGTAGAAATATTTGACATTTGAATATCACTGGAGCGCACATCAATACCGCCGTAAACAACAAAAGTAAGATGATTAGGCGCACCGGTGCTGTCAGTCAATCCAACGATATCGGTGGTCAGCCCTACGTATTTCAATGTATCCCACTTATTACTCTTTACTGTTGCCAAGCCACTCTCTATCAGGATTTTATTTTGCCCTGCCATCATTTCCTGCATTACGGAGCCCTTGTATTTCTTCTCATTGTCCACTTTGATAATATCAAGTTCACATTTGCTATTGGTTTTAGTCAGAAACCCTCTCAGAAAAATGGGAGGGCCGGTTTCTCCGATACCGGGTTTTATTTTCACATTACCGAAAGCAGTGAACTTACCGGTAGAAGTCTCCTGTTTTTCAAGGTCCAGAATGAACTCCACATTACCGTAACAGGTCACATAGCCTTGCAGTGGTTCAACTTCACAAGCGAGTTTATTTCCCACTTTCGTATAAGTGACCACAGCGCTTGGAGGATCATAACCAGGGATGCCCACTTCCGGCTGACCATTGAATTTAAAAAATCCAGGCCCTGACATAATCTGGTCTACATACATATCAATGATATTGTAAAACCTAAAATTCTGACCAATGGTAAGGGCATCCTTATTATTACTCAGCAGCCCTATTGATTCGAAAGCAAGCTTCTTAGGCTCAGTATTGGGCAGGTTATCCACCCAACCTGCCGGTTCGTTGGTCTCACCCACCAAGCTGATACGGTAATGTCCTATACCGTAATCATAGTTAAATATCGGTTTAAGCGTACCGGAAAGTTTTACGGTAGCAATACCTCCCAGGGTAAGTCCGGCATCGCTCATTTCAATATCTCCTTCCGACAACGAGGCTGGCCTCACCTTCATATTACGCAACTTGACATCTACGCCCTGACCGGTAACAATAAGCACTTCAGGCAACACCAGAGCCTCTTCGTTGATATCGAAATGATACGGTTTCTGGCTGTATACTTTCCATTTTTCCAGGTCGAAGCTCAATTTACCTCCTGCAACCTGATTGAATTTCAGGTCGTTACCATGAATTACCAGCTCACCGGCACGGATCATCAAATCCATGTTCCCACAGGTCTTGCAACCGGGAATGGCAGTATGTAAAATAGTGTTCATTCTAATGATGCTTCCTGTGATCGTGGCGCTGTCCAATACTGCACTGGCATCGAACCCAAAGACCCTGTAATTTCGGATGGCAACAGGTTGCATCAGATTATTCAAGCTGAACAAATAGCGTTTATGCTTGAAAAAAGCATTGGTAATACTGGAGAAAACTACACTTTTTCCTGCGGTGGTGTTATCACCCACATAGAGCACCCCATTAAAATCATGAGCAGTCTTGAAGGAAGCAAGATCCAGTTTCACCTGAGTTCCGCGCTGGGACACCAAGATTAAAACCCAAATAGTATAGCTAA
>JAVVFR010000015.1:0-12090 GCA_032250595.1 Bacteroidales bacterium
GGGGGATATAGATATCTCTTTCCTTGCCAGTATCCATAATTTTTGTCTTTCTCTTCTTAACATCATAAGCATGTATCGTGACCACACTATTGTCTTCCCCAGCTTTTGGATACTTATATTTATAAATATATGGATATAGTGCTCCATAATATTCCAGTTGAAACTCTTTCACATTACTCTCATCAAACCTGTAGAAAGCAATGTGCCTGCTGTCGGGCGACCATTTAAAGCCATCGGTAAATCCAAACTCCTCTTCATACACCCAGTCGCATGTACCATTTATGATCCTCCCCTCTACTCCATCTTTAGTCACCTGTATCTCCAGGTTTTTCTCAAGGTCTTTAATAAAGATATTGTTCTCTCTGACAAAAGCAACCATAGAACCATCGGGGGAAAAAGCTGCCAATCGTTGCATTCCTTTCTCAGCATCACTCAGAGGGGTAAGCGTTGCTCTATAAAAATCATAGATGTAAAAAAATGCCTTTTGTGAATGACGATACACAGATCTTATTTGCGTAGCTATAATCACTTTCTTTTCGCCTTTACTGAAATAATAATCACCAATAGTAACTTTTCTACCCTTCTCATCTCTCAGCTCATTGCCATTCAACACTGTTTCTTTTTTTTCTCCTGTTTTATAGGAAAACTTATCTATCGCATTATTGGAAAGCACTGTAAAATGTTCCCCATCTTCCATCGATCTTATCTCACTGATAGCACCGGGATAGAAAGTGTAATTTATCCAAATATCTTCCAGGGTAATTTCAGGTTGCTGAGCATCAACCGTTGTGACAAGCAGCAGGGCTGCAATGATCCATAATAATCTCTTCATTATAATAATTTTTTAGGTTAAAACTATCGTATTTGTGCAGGTAAAAATAAGCGTCGTCAAATATCGTGAATTCAAAATTTAAATACAACTGCCGTTCTTTTTTGCTTTGAAAAAAATATTCCATCAATGTATTTTCTCATTATTGTATCTCTTTTTCATATACATTTGTATCTGCTAATCTAAATAAGAACATATTAGATGAAAAAAATTGCTGGCACACTGGCCATCCTTATTATTTACGCTTGCGGGTTAGTTTATGGACAAAGCGGAACGATAGAGTTATATAATGACTATACATCAGAAGACCAGCCCGGAATACCGCAACGCAGTATCAATAATGATGGTATAAATGGGGTAACGGTCTTGTATACTTTTAACAGGTTTGACTACAACAGTGTTTTAGCGAATGGCTCAACGTATCAATACATCAACACCCAAGGTTTCAGTAAGATGGGAGAGCCGGGCAAGCCTGCCCTTCCTGCTCATGATGACCTGATAGCCCTGCCTGATAATGCCGAAGCTGCCATTACCATCACACATTCTGTTTTTAGGGAGTATCCGGGTTTTAATATCCATCCGGCATTGCAACCTGCTTTTGATACCGAAGGTGCCGGTGAGCCGGCATTTGAAAAAGACCATGACTTATATAATACCTACGCTTTCTTTCCAGCAAATATTACAGAAATTGTTGAGATACAGAAGTTAAGAGGCACACCTATAGCCGCTGTTCAAATACGTCCTGTTCAATATAATCCTGTCTCCGGTATGCTCAGGGTTTATTCAGAGATAACATACCGGATTGATTTCATTGGCCACAATAGGTCTTTTGAACGTCTTGGGCTTGAGCATACGGCCCTCTTCACTGCTCAGCTACAGCGGCTTGTATTAAACAGCAGCAGTATCCCCGACGGATTACCTACCACCCCGGTCACTTCTCAGCGTAACGACTATATTATCATCACAACAAACGACTACCGCCCTGCCGCCGATTCACTGGCATTGTGGAAAAGGCAGCTGGGATATAGTGTAGAGGTTGTCAGCAAACAATCATGGAATTATCAGGAGGTTGAAGACACCATCCATTGGCGTTACCACAACTGGTTTCCGAAACCCGACTATTTTATCATTCTGGGCGACCATGGAGATGTTCCTGCGAAAGAACTCTTTACCGGCAATCCGGCTACTATGTATGGCACCGACCTCTACCTTGCCTGTATGGATGGCTCGGCCGACTACTACCCTGATATGGCACATGGCAGGATATCGCCCTCATCCCTTCAGGAAGCACAAATGATCGTTGGAAAAATAATCAACTATGAGAAAAATCCACCGGTTGACAGTGCATTCTATAATAGCGGCCTAAACTGTGCACAATATCAGGATGATAATAACGACAGTTTTGCTGACAGAAGGTTTACCCATACCAGCGAAGATATAAGGAGTTATCTTATGGGCAAAGGGTATAGTGTTAGTCGTGCATATTACACTGATTCACAGGTAATACCAAAATACTACAACGCCGGATACTACTCCCCTGACAGCAGCCATATCGACTCTTCCCTTTTAAAATCCAACGGGTTTCCCTGGAACAGCGGGCCAACTGACATTGCTGCAGAGATCAATGCCGGGAAGTTCTATGTCGTACACCGCGACCATGGGTATGTTGGTGGTTCAGGATGGGCGCATCCCTACTTCACTAATGTTTCTATACCATTGCTTACCAACGGTACGTTGCTTCCGGTCATATTCAGTATCAACTGCCATACCGGTGAATTCTCGCGCCCGGAATGTTTCTCTGAGAAGTTACAACGCCACACCATGGGTGGTGCGGTAGGTGTTTTTGCTGCGGCTCATGCCAGCTACAGCGGATATAATGATGCTTTAACAGCCGGGCTCTTCAATGCTATATGGCCTAACCCGGGGCTCTTACTGCAATTCGGCAGTGGAGGTGTTAACAACCCTTCAGTGCCTTCACTGAACCCCATTGTTACCATGGGTGATGTGATGAACCAGGGAAAACTTACCATGAGACAAACGTGGAGTGGCAACAATAACGGACATCATCATCAGTTCAGGCTCTTTCATTATTTTGGTGACCCTGCCATGCGTATTTGGACTACCTTGCCTGCTACCATCACTGCAGAGCATCCTGATACCATTTTCACAGGAAATACTGCATTACAAGTCTACAATGTATCATGTAATGAAGCAATGGTATCATTGGTTTATGATAACCAAATCATTGCAAAACAATGGATCAATAATGCATCAGGGCTCCTTACCTTTTTACCGGTCACCGACACAACAAAAAGATTGATCCTTACCATATCCAAACATAACCATATCCCTTATCGCAAAGAGATCGTCATTGGTAATACGGGCCATCCATATAATGATGTACCATGTAACACCATTCCCTTACCGGTAAAAAAGTATTGTAATCCGCTGATTGCCGACAACCATGGTGCAACAGCTTCAGGTGTTCCGCAACCCGTTTGTGGAAATTACTTTGGTGCAGATGTATGGTTCTCTTTTATTGTTCCCCAATCGGGCAATGTATCCATCCATTGCGACACCCTTCCGGGAGGGCTGTCAGATATTGCCCTGGCGGTATATCAGGGGAGTTGCAACCAACTCAACCTACTTGCTTGCCACGATTCTGCCGGATACAACCATATCCCTCCTCTGACTATCTCCAACCAGAACCCTTCTGATTCAATCTATGTCAGAGTATGGTCACCAAATGCACAGCAACAAGGTTCTTTTGCTATCTGTATTGTTGAGCCCGACAGCAACCCTTATGCCGCTATCCCTTACACGACGGGCTTTGAAAACGGCCTTGACACCTTCTGGCATATTGCCAGCTCAGACTCTCTGGGACGCGTATTTGTCGACACTACCTGTAATCCTTATGCCGGCAATGCCAACCTGATGATGGATATCAGCACCTCCGGAGTATTCAATTGTAATGAAGCATGGCTCAGGCTCAATACCGAAGGACTTGAAAACCTTAAAATGCGTTTCTGGTGGCGGGAGTTTGGCGATGAAAACCATGCCATGGACGGAGTCTATATCTCTGATGATGGTGGCGACAACTTTATAAAAATCATTGAACTGCAAGGCGATTGGTTAGACTGGACACAATATGTCGTTGATCTGGATCAATACGTCCTTGGCTACGGACTAAAATACACCAACCGGTTTGTTATTAAGTTCCAGCAATACGACAACTGGTATTATATCTGTTCAAATCCGGCAGGTGGTGATGGTTTTGCTTTTGATGAGATTGCTGTATATGTAGACAGTGCTGTGTATCACACCCCTATTCCCTATTTCACAGGTTTCGACAACGGTTTCGACAATTCATGGCGTATCAGGTCGTCAAAAAGCAAAGGACGCATTGTGGCCACGCAATACCATAACCCCTTTTCTGGAACAGGCCAAATGATAATGGATGTCTCTTCGGGTGGTTCTTTTATTACGAATGAAGCCTTGTTACATTTGGATATTACCGGACAATCGAATGTCTCTCTCAGTTTCTGGTGGAAAGATATCAATGACGAAAGTCATAGCGAAGATGGAGTATTCTTCTCCGACGACAATGGTGAGACATTTGTTAAGGTAAGCAGCCTCCACGATACAGCACATACCTGGATGCAGAAGAGTTTAAATATCAGCAAACTCTGCAATGATTACAATATCCAATGCAATAATAATTTCGTTATTAAATTTCAACAATATGATGATTATAGCATTTTCAGTGACGGTATTGCCATTGATCATATTGTTGTTGATACTTCAAAAATACCGATGATCGCTGTTGAGCCATATGCCTTAAGTTACTATACCGATACCGGAAAAACCTCAACACAAACGTTTGCTGTCCTCAATCCGGGCACAGATACCCTGTTTGTGCATAATGTAACCAGTGCCTCCCCATTTCTGATCACCCCAACACTCTTTAGTGTCCTTCCGGGAGATACCATATTGATTGATGCTGTTTTTACCCCTGATTCAGTTAAAGAGTATCATTATACGGTAAAGTTCCACTCTAATGCCTGGCAGGGGAATGACTCCTTAAAGCTTTCCGGGCTGGGCAGACACCGGCGACTATACTCCTCCTTACAGCAGGTAGATTTTGATACTATTTTACGTCTTACAAGGGATACTCTACGTTTCGACCTTATCACAGAAGGAAATGATAATATAAGGGTAAGCAACATTACTTCACCGGCAAGATTTAAGATCCTTAGCAATACAAGTTTTACGGTAAAGAAAAATGACACTGTATGGATAGAAGTAGAGTTTTGGCCAACAGCTGCAGTTACTTACAATGGAACCATTATCATAGAGTCTGATGCCAACACGATCCACATGCCAATCACCGGTACCGGTGGCAGTGATGTATCAATAGACGAGATAGCGTTAACCGACCTGGTCAACATATGGCCTAACCCTGCTAACAGCGTCATCAATATCCAACTCAACAAACCGGGCAGTGCATATTGCAAGCTGCTCGATGCAACAGGACGCACTATGCAAGCCCTGTACTTTTTTAACAACACTGTGATCGATATCGGTCATTTGTCGAAAGGATACTATCTGCTCAACATCATCACAGCTAAAGGAGAAAAAATTTCTAAACCCATAATAATCGATTAAAACAATTAGAATATGAAGAGAGCGTTTTATTTTTTATTTGCAGCATTAACAATCAGTGTTTTAATGCTTTCAGCTTGCAAAGAAGCAAAAAGAATTGAGAAATCCATCGACAATGGCGGGCCCGACGTTAGCAAACCATTTTATCTTCAGTTTAAATCAAATGCTGACATCTGGTTTACTTTTGAGACGGATGACCCCGATATCACCGGTATGGGTACAGACTATATATATAACACATGGACTATAAGTGGTGATAATGCCATTATTAAAATCCAGGAAGATCATACTCTCAATGCCTCCAATATCAAAGACCTGAAAGGAAAATCATACCAGGTAGGCGGGTTGCCATCAGCCCCGGTAAAAGCAGATATTATTCTATATCTTACAGGTGATGGAAACTACAACACATGGGATGCAACACAAACCACCAGTGATATGAAAATTGATAATGTGATAAGTGACGGGAAAGTGGATGGAAAGAACAGTTTTATTGTAAAAGGCCATTTCAACTGCACTGTTCTTGATGTATCTGCCGGGAAACAGATGGTTCTTACTGATGGCGTATTCTCATTGCGCTTCGTTGAACAGTAAGATATCCTTGAAGGCATGACAGAATAAATATCGTATGACGATTTGACATTGCAAAGGTTTTGGCTCTATTTTTGAGTTTGGAATCATCAAATTGTGCGTTATGGATATAAAAGAGAAGAGAGAGAAATACAGGTTAACGATTGCTGCCATCCTGAATAATGAACTTTTCATAGCATTTGAAAACATTAACACGTTGGCAACAGCTATCGGGAAACAACAAGTTGTTACCCAACTGGAACAGCAAGAGACTATCTATCGAAAGATGCTTTCTTTTTATGCAGATAATATTGAAGACCCCCAACGCATCACGATCAGAGACAATATTAAAAAAGCACTCTTCTCTTTAGCAGACCTTACCTTCTCTGCTTCGCTGTCTGCTGATGAAAACAGCGTTTTCTATAAAAACCGCATTCAGCATCCCAATGATAATGTATTAAAAAGCAATCTTATTGAAGATCTATCGGGTAACTTTTCAAGCATTAACCACAGTGACTTCAAGGAGGCCGAAAATCAGCTTAATAAGCTTTTTCTCAATATATGGATGAAAGAGAGACTATCGGATGATGATTTGGAGGAGATATTGATTGCGCTCAACAACAACAACATTACTATCGGCATTAAGAGTGTACTTATCAGTGCTGTTACATTACACTTACTCGACAAGTTTTCACCGAAAGGGATGATTTTTCTGTTAGCTGTTTACGAGAACCAGCAGAACGAATTATGGCAGCGGGGATTGATTGGTTTCTTGTTGTTATCGATACGCTTCGATGCTCGCATGGGGATGTATCCTGAGATACAAGGCATGTTAACAGCTATGGTGGAGCGCGATGCGTTTATCAACCATCTGAAACAGGCATCTATACAGTTTATCAGGACCGGGGATACTGAGAAGATCAATAAAAAGATCAACGAAGAGATCTTTCCGGAGATGATGAAAATTGCTCCAAAGATTCGCGAAAAGCTGAACCTCGATCAGCTGATGAATGAGACAACAGACGAAGATAAAAATCCCGACTGGGAAGATATGTTCTCCGACCATCCGGGATTATATAATAAACTTGAAGAGCTGAACAAGCTGCAATCGGAAGGGGCAGATGTGTTTATCTCTGCTTTCTCTCAATTGAAGAACTTTTCATTCTTTAATACCATCGTTAATTGGTTTTTGCCTTTCTATCCGGGTCATCCTGATCTCAATAATATGGAGGCAACGGATGCTACTACCATAAACTACAGTAAGTTTCTCGACATCTATGGCAAATCTCCTGTGATGTGCAACAGTGACAAATACTCCTTTTGCATCAACCTCATCTCGATGCCGAATCAACAAAAAGAGATGCTGTTGAATGCTTTATCGAACGAGATGGAAGAGATGAATAAGATCAACGAAGATGATGAGATGCTAAAAGATGCCGAAGGGCAGGCAGTATTCCATCAATACATGCAAGACATCTATCGTTTCTTTAAATTACATCCTGCGCGGCAGGAGATTGAAGACCCTTTTTCCACAAAAAAACAACTCTATCAAACCAGGATAATGTTGCCTCTCTTTCAACAATCTGATGACCTGACCAGGCATGTTGCAGAGTATTACTTCAGCCATGATCATTATAGCCATGCCCTGGACATGTTTTCATTGCTAGAAGATCAGCCTCAGGAGAACCCGGAGCTTTTTCAAAAAATGGGATATGCGTATCAAATGCTTGAACGGTACGAGGAAGCTATTGTTTATTATAAAAAAGCGGAACTTTTCAACACTCATTCGTCATGGAATTTGAAAAAGATTGCAAGATGTTATCTTCTTTTAAATGATGCTGAAAAAGCTATTTCAAATTATCAGATGGCTGAAAAACAGGAGCCCGAAAATATCCGTCTAAAACTCACCATTGGCAATATATATCTTGAAAACAGTGACTTCGAAAATGCACTTATCTATTACCGTCAGGCGGAAGAGCTGCGGCCTTCGGATATTAAAACCTTTCGCCCTGTAGCATGGTGCCTCCTTCTGAAAGGAGAAACAAAAGCGGCAGAGATGTATTACGAACAGATATTAGAGAAAGAGACCACCCCTTATGACCTGATGAATGCCGGACATGTTGAGCTGGTCAAAGGAAACCGGAAAAATGCCATAGCATTTTATCTAGAGAGTATTAAAAACCGGAAAAAAGGATTTGTAGATTTTTATGATGCTTATAGCGATGACCGCCTCCATCTTGAACGTATTGGCGTTGCACCGGATGAACTCTCTTTTATGATTGAAGCACTAAGAGATCATTTGTAAATATTTCAAATTGTTGCTATCTGAAAATTCTATACTTTTGAAGCACAATAGAAATATTTCACTGTACAATAAATTTCTCACCATGATACAACTGCGTATTTTAAAGCCAATAGCTATCACCATAACCTTCTTATTCATTAACTCATCTGCAATGCCACAACATTTCCCACAAGCTGAGGCAGTAATGGAAAAATATAATATCGAATCGGGGACATTTCTTTTACACGACCTCACCAAAGATATCACGAAGATTCACAACCCCGGTCTCGCAGACATCAGGGTTTGTCCCGCTTCCACTTTTAAGATTCTCAACAGCCTCATCGCTCTGGAAATGAATATCATTGAAGGGCCGGATCATATATTGAAATGGGATGGTGTTAAACGACAACAATACAACGGCAACCATGATCACACACTAGCTTCTGCTTTCTCAAATTCTATTGTATGGTATTACCAGAAGATAGCACAACAAGTTGGTCTTGAAGGCTATAAAACATATTTTCAAAAACTACAGCTGGGCAATCAGGAAACAGGCAGTGCCCCGGAGATGCTGTGGCTCGACAACACGTTCCGTATCTCCCCTGTCGAACAGCTTCAGTTTTTAAAGCAACTCTGCACCAGCAGCCTTGACTTCTCTCAGAAGAGTATGGATCAGGTTAAGGATTTGATGATCTGGTGGCAAAATGACTCCATAACGATAAGGGGAAAAACCGGTATGACGGGGGTTATCGACGGCTACCTGAATGGATGGTTTATCGGATGGGTGGAAAAAAATGATGAGCGCTATCTCTTTGTTACGCTGATCAAAGAAAAAGATCCCGATGATCATAGTTTTGCTCATAAACGTATTGATATCACTTTAGACATCCTGACCCACATCGGGATAATACCTCCTTTACCCCCCGTGCGGCAAATTGGTGTTCCACTGGCCACTATTGATGAGATGATTGGGCAGATGATTATGGTAGGGATGGAAGGCACATCAACAACAGAGAATGCAGCACTCCTTCAGGCTCTGCAGCAGGGCAAAGCGGGTGGGGTGATCCTTTTTGAGAAAAATATAGCCAACAACAGCTCCGCCGAACAGATACACCGTGTGATCACAGAGTTTCAGGCTGCTACAGAGGTGCCTTTATTCATAGCCATCGATCAGGAAGGAGGCATAGTAAATCGGCTGAAAACAAAGTATGGATTCCCGCCAAGCAAAACCGCCACATGGCTCGGTAAAACCGACAATATCGATACTACTTTTCGGTATGCTATGTTAACAGCCTCCACACTCAAAAAACTCGGTATCAACCTGAATTTCGCTCCTGTCGTCGACCTATGCAGTAACGCCGACAACCGCATCATAGCCGGCTATGGCCGCTGCTTCAGCGATGACCCTTATGTAGTGGCCAAACATGCAGGATGGGTCATTCAAGCACATCATCGACATGGCGTCGTCACCACCCTAAAACACTTTCCCGGACATGGCAGCTCGCAAGGCGATACACACAAAGATATGACTGACGTCACGGGCTTATGGACAACCAATGAGCTGATCCCTTACCGGGAGTTGGTAAACATGCATCTTGTTGACGCTATCATGACAGCACATATCGTAAACTGTGACCTGGACCCTGACTGCAACCCTGCTACCCTGTCGAAAACCATTGTCACCGATATCCTGCGCGACAACCTTAATTTCACCGGAGTGGTCTTTTCCGATGATATGAAAATGAAAGCAATATCTACCTATTACGGGCTTGAGAAATCAGTGAAAATGGCTATCCTGGCAGGCGTTGATGTAATACTATATTGTCACAAGATTAAAGGAGAAAATGAATTACCCGTATTGATTATTCACAGAACCATTAAGAAACTCGTTGAGGAGGGAGAAATTCCAAGAGAACGTATCTACGAATCCTATGAACGTATTATCGAACTAAAACGAGCTGTTTTCCCTTTTGAGAAATTCCCTGAATATCAGCCATTCATAAAAAGATAGTGAAACAATCTTCTTTTTTCTGTGTCGATAAAGTTTCTGGCATACATTTTGAACATGCTGCAATAAGGACTAAAACTTTTCATTATGAAAACTATCACACCTATATCAGGGCTTTTAAAAATCGGACGAGCAGCCGGAATATTTGCAGCATTTCTCTTTTTATTGATGATCACCAATACATCCTGTTATGAAGGCAGAGACGGACTTCCGGGCAAAGCTTTCCTTGCAGTAGAATGGGAGGTAGACAAACCTGATTACATCGATTGTGGAACGCCGGATATTCCCCCGCAATTTTATTACGGCACCTATTACAGGGCATATCCGGGAGTTTATTTCCTTTACTATGAAGGAGACTTCTATAACGGGCAAGCATGGGGAACGTATGCCTGGGAGATGGAATACGAGATATGGGTACATCCCGGTGAGCGTGGTGGACTAGGATACAACGGTGCACATGGCCCGGATGCATTCTTTCAGCTTGTTTGCAGTCCTTATGGACCCTACAAAGTAAATACTGTCGGTAAAACAGCGGGAAAAATATTGGTGAAAGAGACCTACAAATTGATAGAAGAGACAGAAAACGGTATTGTCATTGAACAGAAACAAGACGCATATACCCTTAAAATAACATACCGAAAAGTTGAGCCCAAACATAATCACAACACTGAAGTTACTGACAGATAACTTTTACAGGCTCATAAAAAATTAGAGGGGCTCCGGCATTAACGGGGCTTTTTTCTTTCATGAACCTATGGTATTAGAAACAGCAATTTCGCTACATTTGCATTACTTTTTACACAATTAAAATGAATTGGCGTATCCTTATTAAGAAAATGCTGCCGGGACTGATCCCGTTGTTTATTTTTATCATTGCCGATGAACTATGGGGTACGGCAATCGGACTGATTGTTGCCATTGGCACAGGCATAGCCGAATCGATCTATTTCTGGGTGACAGAAAAACGCCTCGATACATTTATCCTTTTCGACACACTGCTTATCGTTGCCATGGGCATCATCTCCTTAACACTTGATAATGCCATATTCTTTAAGTTAAAACCATCGATCATTGAATCTATCCTTGCTGTAATACTGGGAATCTCAGTGTGGTCGGATAAAAACTATCTGCTTGCTATGTCCCGGCATTATCTTAAAGGGATTGAGACAAATGAAGTGCAAAAAGAAGCTATGCGCAAAATCCTGAAATATCTTTTTTGGATTGTGGTAGCACATACCGCTCTTGTTACCTATGCTGCTTTTATGTTATCGAAAGAAGCCTGGGCTTTTATCTCAGGTGGGTTATTTTATATCGTTTTCGGACTTTTTCTTGCAGGTATTTTATTGAAAAATCGTCTTAAAAAAAAGCCTGTTTTTCATGAAGATATCCTGCCCATAATCGATACAAAAGGAGTCATAAAGGGGCATGCGCACCGGTCTGAATTTCATAAAGGCGGCAACAACAAATTACTTCATCCTGTGGTGCACTTGCATCTTGTTTCTCCGGAGAAAAAAATCCTGTTACAAAAAAGAGCTGAAAACAAACTTGTTCAACCGGGAAAATGGGACACGGCCGTTGGGGGACATGTCGCCTACGGCGAAAAAATTGAAACTGCCCTGTTCAGAGAAGCAAAAGAAGAGATTGGAATAGAAGAGTTTACTCCAAAAGTATTGACAAATTATCTTTGGGAGAGCGATCTCGAAAAGGAGTTGGTCTTTGTGTTTTCTATTGTCACAG
>JAVVFR010000016.1:0-12074 GCA_032250595.1 Bacteroidales bacterium
GGTCCGGGAGCTACCAAAGTAGGCAATTCAAATGAAGTAACTTTCAGAGGAGCCAGGGTAGGTGATGCACTCTACCTTGTAGATGATGTACCGCAACGCTCCATGAGTACCAATATACCCAACAGAGCAATCGGGAATATAAAAACCATCTATGGAGGAGTTCCCTCCAGATATGGTGATTTTATGGGCGGAGTAATCGTAGTTGAAACCAGATCATACTTCGAATGGCTCAACGAACAGCATATCAATGAACTTCGTATAGCCGACAGCATGAAGAAAGAAGAGTAAATTCCCTCACTCTTCCGGCATATTGGCAAACCATAATGCCTGGAATTTGTCTGTGAAGTCCCGTAATCGTAATAATTGTTGTATATTAATCCTTCAAAACATCTTCTTTATGAAGTACAACAACAGCAAACATATTATGATGTTTATTTATTTAACACTGTTTTTAACAGGAACTTTATCAGCTCAAGAGGCACGTATCAGGGGTGTTGTGAGAGATGAAGCAACCTCGGGATATGTTGAAAATGTTCATATCACTATTGATGGTGTGCCTTTAACAACCACCAACAAAGAAGGAGCATTCACCGTGTCGGCAAAGAGGGTACCTGTCCCTGTAACGCTCACCCATATCGGCTATCATGACACCACTCTTATGCTCTTTGCTTCTACCCATCCTGTTACTATTAATTTGAAGAAAAAAAACAGTACCCTGCCAATCCATACGGTTGTAGCAGCTCCGGTAGAACTGATGAAAGATAAGCCATATTATATTATCGACTTCGAGATAAAAGAGCAGCAGATATATATGCTGGCCTACCCCGAAAAACAGGTTAAGAACCCACACCTTTTTCTTCTTGATTTTAAAGGCAACGTAATTGCCGACCTGCCCCTGGCCTCCTCAGGAGAGTTGTTTCTTGATATTAATAACAATATCTGGCTAGTTGATGATAACATAAGCTATATCATTGAGCATACCCCTTCTTCGCTTTTACTGACTAACGCCACAGAGAAAAAGTCTTTTTCGGAGACGATACAGGATATCCTTACATCCAATGGCAATAATTACTACTTAAAAAGATATGCCTATGATAACCAGGTGATGCTGCTCTTCTGTTACAACAGTGACACTGACCGGGTAACGATTTTTCGAGAGATAGTAAACGAAACAGGAATACGATTAAGAGAGACGCGACATATATTTGAAACAAACGAGTTTGAGAGACGCTTCTCAGAAATGGTGTTCTTCGCACCACTTTATGTACCCATATTTACCATCGACAGCAGTGTGCTGATATACAACTTTATCGAAAGGAAAATAGAGGAGTATGATCAAAAGAACCGGCTTATCAACACGGCATCAGTTACACTGCATACCATGAAAGGATTTACAGAAGAGATGATTATCGACCCGGTATCTGAAAAGGTATATGTACTGTTTCAATATAACGGTATCAGTACATTATGCCGGATCAATCCAAAAAGTGGTAAGATAGTTGAAAAAACCACTATCCCTTCCTTCCCTTTCATTGAAAACATCAGGATTTATGATGATTATCTCTTCTTTCTCTATAAGAAACAGAGCCATTTTGAGTACAAAAAAATATGGCGCATGAAAATCTGACACTTAGGCTTCGAGTAATTTAAAAACATTATAAATTACGTTTTCATTCTTTAAAAGATCTTTACTTTTTTACTTTTAATGCCTGTTAACCTAACAATAAAAAAATAATGAGAGTATTAAGAGTAAAAAGTACGTTATCCGGTCCAACAGCAGAGGCTGTTGACTTAAGCCAGCTCGACGGTTTGATCGAGAAGTACCGGGGTAAGAGCGGCAATCTTATACCTTTACTACAGGGAGCCCAGGCGATATATGGTTATTTACCTCTTCCTGTATTTAAAAAACTTTCCGAAGCCACTGGTATCTCCCTTGCCAATATTTATGGTGTTGCTACCTTTTATGCGCAATTCAGGCTGGAGCCTGTTGGTAAACATATCATCAAGGTATGTCATGGAACAGCTTGTCATGTACAGGGGGCTCCCAAGATCACTGAAGCAATACGTGATGCACTAAATGTGGAGGATGGCGGCACTACCAACGACAGGTTATTCACTCTGGAGTCGGTGGCTTGTTTGGGATGCTGTTCGCTTGCCCCTGTTATGATGATAGGAGACGAAACATTTGGCAGCCTTACGGGTAAAGAAGCGGTAAAAGTGATCAAGAACATTCGATTGTCCGAAAACAATTAGTTATTCATTTGATAAATATTTTACTATGACAAAAACAAAAGTTATTGTCGGGTTAGGCAGTTGTGGCGTTGCTGCCGGTGCCGGCAAAGTATATGATAAGATCAAAGCACTGCAGGAGGTTGAAGACCTGGATATTGAGCTTAAAAAAACCAGCTGTGTAGGTATGTGTTTCCGTGAACCGTTGGTAGAGATTATTGATAACGTAGGCACTTTTCTTTATGGGAATGTAGATGAAAACAAGATCGTAGAAATATTGGATAAACACGTATCAAATCACGAGCCGGTAAAAGAGCATATTGTTCACACCGATTTATATAAAACCAAAGACGACATTTTCTTTGAAGGTCAGGTAAAGATTGCTTTACGCAAATGTGGGAATATTGATCCAGAGTCCATTGAGGAGGCGGAGCAGACGGGTGCATATGAAGCTATGAAGATGATTGGCACACGTATGATGAGTCAGATGGATGTGATCGGGATAATGGAGTCTTCCGGTTTACGGGGGCGAGGTGGTGGAGGTTTTCCCACTGGTTTAAAATGGAAGCTGGCACACAACAGTGAAGGTGATATAAAATACGTGATATGTAATGCCGACGAAGGGGATCCCGGTGCATTTATGGACCGGTCGTTGCTGGAAGGCGACCCACATGCTGTTCTGGAAGGGATGATTATCTGCGGTTATGCCGTAGGGGCATGCGAAGGTGTCATCTACTGCCGTGCAGAATACCCGCTGGCGCTCAAACGGCTTGATATCGCTATCAACCAGGCACGCAGCAAAGGATATCTCGGGAAAAATATCGCCGGTATCGAGGGTCTCAATTTTGATATTTTTATCAAAGAGGGTGCCGGTGCTTTTGTTTGTGGAGAAGAGACAGCGCTTATTGCCTCCATAGAAGGGAAGCGCGGCATGCCGGAGAAAAGGCCCCCATTCCCGGCACAATCAGGGTTATGGAAGAAGCCTACCAATAACAACAACGTAGAGACCTATGCCAACGTTCCGTGGATCATCAGCAACGGTCCGGAAGCCTATGCCAGGTACGGTACAGAGAAGTCGAAAGGTACAAAAGTGTTTGCACTGGCAGGTAAAATAAACCATGGAGGGCTTGTAGAGGTACCCATGGGTATGACCATCAATGATGTGATCTTTAAGCTTGGAGGAGGTATCCAGGGAGGCAAACAGTTCAAAGCTGTACAGCTGGGTGGTCCGTCGGGAGGTTGTATTCCCGCCTATCTTGGCGATACCCCCATCGACTACGACTCCGTAACAGCCACCGGCGCTATCATGGGATCAGGTGGCATGGTGGTGATGGACGAAACTACCTGTATGGTTGATATGGCACGATTCTTCCTCGACTTCACACAAAAGGAGTCGTGTGGGAAATGTACCTTCTGCCGTATAGGAACCAAGAGGATGCTCGAGATACTCGAAAGAATCACCAACGGGGAAGGCGAAGAAGTAGATATAGAGAAGCTGGAAACATTATCGATGCAAATAAAAAACAGCTCGCTTTGTGGACTGGGGCAAACAGCACCCAACCCGGTGCTTACCACCATCAAGTATTTCAGAGATGAGATAGAAGCACATATCATTGATAAAAAGTGCCCTGCCAAAGTATGTAAACGCCTGCTTACCTATGAGATTATCCCGGAAAAGTGCACAGGATGTACGGTTTGCGCAAAGAAATGTCCTGTGGATGCAATCAGTGGGGAGAAGAAAGAGGTGCATTTCATCGATCAGGAGAAGTGCACACAGTGTGGAGAGTGTTACTCACGATGTAAGTTTGAAGCAATAAAAATCTATTAATGAATCATCAGAAAGAAGATAAAAAATGGAACAATTCAATATAATTCTAAACGGAAAAGCCATAAAAGCAGAAAAAGGGCAATCTGTTCTTGACGTAGCCAAATCGCAAGGTATCACGATACCTACCTTATGTCATGACCCACGGTTATCCCCCTACTCTTCTTGCTATATGTGCGTAGTAGAGATAGAAGGCATGCGTGGTTTACAGCCCTCCTGCTCTACTATGATCACGGAGGGGATGAAGATCAATACAGACAATGAGAAGATACATGCTGCACGCAAAACGGCCCTCGACTTATTGGTAAGCAATCATTACGCCGATTGTCAGGCCCCCTGCATACAAACCTGTCCGGCCGGTGTAGATGTACAAGGATATATCTCTTTGATAGAGAAAGGGATGTATCGTGAAGCAGTAGGGTTGATAAAAGAGGTTAATCCATTACCGGCTATCTGTGGGCGTGTATGTGTAAGGCCCTGTGAAGTGGCATGCCGCAGAAACCTGCTTAATGAAGGTGTACCAGTAGGTATCGACTATCTAAAACGTTTTGCCGCCGACCAGGACCTCTCATCTGACAGTAAGTACATGCCGGAGATAGCCCCTGCCACCGGAAAAAAGGTAGCCATTATAGGTGCCGGCCCCGGAGGAATTTCTACTGCTTATTTCCTGCAGAAAAATGGCCATCAGTGTGATATCTATGAAGCAGCACCCGCTGCCGGTGGATGGCTCAGATATGGTATACCGGAATACAGATTGCCTAACGATATCATTGATAAGGAAGTTGACGATGTAAAAGAGATGGGTGCAATATTTCACTACCATAAAAAACTGGGTGACAACCTCAGCTATAAGGAATTAAAAAATAACTACGATGCCACAGTGCTCACCATCGGCTCTCAGGTAGGCACCCTGGTAGGATGCGAAGGAGATGATGCTGATGGGGTGTTCTCTGGTATCACTTTCCTGAAAAATATGGAAATGACCGGCCAACGGTATGATTTCTCCGGAAAAACTGTTGTGGTAGTAGGTGGTGGCAATACCGCCATGGACTGCTGCCGCACTGCAGTGCGCTGTAACGCCAAGAAAGTGTACATCGTTTACCGTCGCACAGAGAAGGAGATGCCGGCCAACCCTATCGAGATTCACGAATCAAAACTCGAAGGTGTTGAATACCTCCTCCTTACCAATCCTGCTAAGATCAATAAAGACAGCCAAGGGAAAGTAAAATCTATGACCCTGATAAAAATGGAGCTTGGAGAACCCGATGCATCAGGAAGGAGACGCCCTATCCCTGTGGAAGGATCAGAGTTTAACCTTGACGTAGACTATATCCTGGCCGCTATTGGACAGAAAACCGATGTCAACTTCATCAATGATATAAATGAATATGCAGATGGTGAGCTGAAGATCAACCGCTGGGGAGATATAGAGGCCGATCCAAAGACCCTACAGACCGGGATACCCGGGGTGTTTGCTGCCGGCGATGGCGTGACAGGACCCGCCACACTCATAGAAGCTATCGCACAAGCAAAGATCGCCTCCCGGAGTGCTCACCAATACCTCACCGGTCAGGATATTGAACCAGAAACGTATGAGTTCATTAGCAAACGTGATAACTTTAAAGAACAAGTGCCGGAGGATTATATCGATAAATATAAACATCAGTCAAGAGAAGAGATGCCCGTACTCAACCCGGATAAACGCAAGAACTTCTCAGAAGTAGAACTGGGCTACAAAGATGAATCGGTAGCAAAACATGAAGCCAACAGATGTCTGGAATGTGGCTGTGTAGCTTATTACGATTGTGATCTTAAAAAGCATGCTACAGTATACCATGCTGAACAAACAAAATATATGGGTGAGTTTAAGGAGTATGAGGTAGATTTCTCACATCCATATATTGAGATCGACAACAACAAGTGCATCCTATGCGCACGCTGCGTCAGGATATGCCAGGATGTGGTCGGCGCTAACGCGCTTGGGATGGTGAACCGTGGTTTTATAACCTATGTAGCACCGGCCATGGGAAAATCTCTCCTTGACACCACTTGCGAATCGTGCGGTATGTGTATCTCGGCATGTCCTACAGCAGCCATCACTGAAAACGTACCTTTTAAACCGGGGCCACTGAAAATGGCTGAGACAATTACCATTGATAACTACGGGTCGGAAGGAGGAACCATTGCCCTGCATCACCATAATGGTTTTTTTATGAAAGCAACAGGAAAAGTAAGTGATATTAACAAGGCCGGCAACATCAGCCGCTATGCTAAATTTGGGTATCGCTATCTGAACGACAAATCCCGTATCACTAAACCTATGGTCAAAAAGTCAGGTAAGTTTGTTGAAACTGACTGGAATACGGCAAAAGATATCATTGTCAATAAACTCAAAAGTGTTGAAGCAGATAAAAACGGTTTCTTTGCAGGGGCCAGACTTCTGAATGAAGAGGTCTATCTGATACAAAAGCTTGCCAGGGCTGCTTTGAAGACCAACAACATCCACAGCTTCCTCTACCTGAGCAGAGGCAGTGGTTATATCTATGATTCCAATACCAACGTACCTTTTGAGCAGATCAAAGAATCCAAGCGTATCTACCTTATTGGTGCCGACTTGAACAGACACCATACCTTAACCAACAATCTGGTTTTCAACGCCAAGACAGTGCATGAGGTGCCGGTGGAACTGATCACTACCAACCCTGAGAGCAGTGTGAAACACAAAGTGTCACGTGTACATCAAATTAAGTCATATTTCTATTTTGTACGAGCACTCAACCACTATCTGCTCAGTAATAATATGCATAACCAGATGTATCTGAATGATCACACCGTTGGTTTTGATGAATATAAGACTGCCCTGCTCCAAGAAGATTATAACACCTTACTGGAAAAAGGAGGCGGATGCGACAGAGCTTGTCTGGAAAACATTGCAGAGCAATACAACCGTGAGCATAATGCCATTATGATATTTTCTGAACATGAGGTCTCCGGCAACACCACCCGCGAGTTACAATACCTCTCTTTGATAACCGGAAAAGCAGGTAAGAGGGCGGCAGGGATTATCGCATTGAAGGAAAAAAACAACACACAGGGATTGTTCGACATGGGAGGGCGTCCGAATCTAGGTGTTGGTGCTGTTTGTTTACGGCAGGAAGAGCATATTACACAACACGAAAAAGCATGGAACGTAACCGGATTAAACCGTAATTCGAGTGATATGAAAGAGCTGCTGGAACAAGGCGCTCTTAACAATGTGATGATATTCGGTGAAGACCCTGTTGGTTGTACCACACTAAAAGAGACCGTTCGTAACTGGCTGTCGAAAGCAGATTTCGTGGTAGTTAGTGACTATTTTATGACAGAAACAGCCGCAGAAGCCGATCTGATACTTCCTGCCACACTTCCATTAGAGACAAACGGTACTTTTACCAACACACAAAAAGTGTTACAGCAGTTTGAACCACAAGTAGCCAGAAAACCGGAAAAAAGTATTGTTGACTTCCTGATAGAAATCCAACATGCTTTTGGACTGAATAGTATCAACACTCCCGAAGAGGTACTCCCCGAAGCGTTCTCGTTGCTTCCTGGGAAAAAGTACATTCATAAATTCAGGGTACATAGTGATGATGATGATTTCAGGATGTTTGAACACGGTTGTGATAACCTCGTTAAGCGTATCAGTGAAGAGATGATAAGTAACTTAAATAATAAGAGATAACGCCGGAAAAAAGTGCCTCCGGCAAAACCTTTTGCCAAACGATTTGTTAATAATTCAGAAAAAACAGATACTATGAAAGCGTTTAATTCCATTAACGACATCCTCGATTTCGCTATGAACGAGGAGCAGAAAGCAGTTGACTTTTACACATCGCTTGCTACCCAAGCCAGAACTGCCGATATGCGCGAAGTCTTTGAATCCTTTGCCAAAGAAGAGATCAGCCATAAGGCCCGGTTAGCAAAGATCAAGGAAGAGGGAAGCTATATTACTCCGAAGGAGAATATTGCAGATCTCAAAATTGCCGACTATATGGTTTCTGCTGAAGTAACACCGGGAATCAGCTATCAGGATGCTTTACTTGTAGCTATGAAAAAAGAGAAAGCAGCCTTTAAATTATATATGGCGCTCTCCGACCGTGCTCCCAATGCTACCATGAAAGAGGTTTTTCTCTCATTAGCCCAGGAAGAGTCGAAACACAAGCTCCGCTTTGAGCTGGAATATGATGAGTATGTTTTGCGAGAAAATTAACAATAAACCTATTAAAAAGGTTACAACATCACTTATGGGAATAGAAAATATTTTACAAAAAAAAGAGCTTACCCGTGATGATATCATCATGTTATTGCGCACAGGTAAAGAAGACAGGCAATTACTCTATGCTCATGCTGCTGCAGTGAAAGAGCAATATGTTGGCAAAAAGGTCTATTTTAGAGGGTTGATTGAGTTTTCCAACATATGCTCCAAGAACTGTTTTTATTGTGGTATCCGTTCAGGGAACAACAAAGTAGACCGGTATTATTTGACAGAAGAGGAGGTACTTGAAGCTGTAAGATATGCTTATGATGAACAATATGCTTCTTTGGTTATACAGAGTGGAGAGAGGAACGACAAAAAATTCACAGACACTATAACCGGATTACTAGAGAAGATCGCAAAAATGACATATGGCAAGATGCATATAACCCTCTCGTTAGGGGAACAATCTAAGGACGTTTACACCAAATGGCGACAAGCCGGTGCACACCGTTATTTGCTCAGAATAGAGGCCTCTGATCCGGATCTCTATAAAAAGCTTCACCCGGATAACCACAAACACAGCTATGACGAACGGATAAAGGCAATCCGTCTGCTACGTGAAACGGGATACCAGGTGGGCACGGGTGTGATGATCGGCTTACCTTTTCAGACTATCGAAAACCTAGCCGATGATTTACTCTTCTTCAAGAAAATGGATATCGATATGGCCGGTATGGGCCCATATATTGAACACGAAGATACCCCATTGTGGCAGCATCGTCACCAACTGCTTTCGCGTGAAGAGCGATTTAACCTGACACTTAAAATGGTAGCTTTGCTGCGCATCATCATGAAAGATATCAATATAGCCGCCACCACAGCGATGCAGACCCTCGATCCCATCGGCAGAGAGAAAGCACTGAGGGTTGGCGCCAATGTGATCATGCCCAACCTGACTCCCGTAAAATACCGCGAAGGGTATCTGCTATATCAGGATAAACCTTGTATTGATGAAGAGGCCGATGAATGCAAAAACTGCCTGGAGGCAAGAATAAAACTCTCCGGTGATGAGATCGGTTACGGAGAGTGGGGCGACTCGCTGCACTACAGAAAAAGAAGCATAAACGATTAAAGCCAGCCTTCGAAATACCGATAACAACTCCTTGTAATCTTGCAGCTATGCAAATCAGCCATGTCTTATCATTTCTCTGCAAGAATCTTTAACCGGGTATCTTCAGCATACTTCTTAAGTTTTGGGAAAAATTCATCAAAATCGGTATCAAAAGCTTTGTATTCTAATTTGAAATCTATCAGCACATGTTCAATACCCGGATTATATTTAACCCGACGCGACAGTCCAACAAATGCTTTCTCTAAGCCTTCAAATGTGCTGTAAGCTGAAAGCCAGTCATAAATCATAATATGTGGCAATAACTTCTTTGTACGGGAAGGAAGGATATTGTAATTTTTCAACAACACTGCATAAACCGAGGTAGTATACTCACTAAGTGGTATTGGTGAGTATTGATGCCACTTCACCCCTAAAAAATGATCATACAATACATCCACAATTACCCCGGCATATTTGCCGTACTTACCATGCAATCGTTTGGTACTGCGAATAAAAACCTCATGATTATCAGTATAATAATCGATCAGGCGGTGAAAACGTATACCTTTCTGTACCTCGTTTGGAAAACGTGCTGTCTTATTACCGTGAATATGGTCGGCAATAAAATTACCTATCAATAGCCCTTCGTGATCACCCGATAAATATGCATGAGCCAGTAAATTCATATTACAAAGATGCACATTTTTAACAGATGTAATCGATGGATGTAATATTTTTACAAACGATAGCAATGCATTACCTGGTGAATTACAACGCCGGAATTATCAAATATCCATGATTGTTGGATTATTTTTACTAAAGATTAAAATCATTGTGTTTCATAAAAACCCTGTTATCCGAAGCTTCTTTTTAAATACTTATAATAATTTTCTTTGTACTTTATATATCTTGTTGCCAGATATTCATTAATTTTAAAATTGCCATTTGCCACCCATAGGATTATTATATGCACCGTTAATGGGAAGCATGAATTCTGATGAACATGCTACTTTACCAAATTTGTTGATAAAAAAAGTATTGATAATAATCTGGTTTAATGCATACGGATGCCCTCTTTTTTCAAAATCCCAGGTACCGTCTTCTATTGAAATATCTAAACTATCTAGTCTGTTTTTTAATCTAATACTATTAGTATAAAAGGAAAATCCCATTTCATTAGAATCAATAAAATTGTTATATATAGCCTTCAGATCAATAGTTTTATTTATTAACACTATTGTGTCAGAAATTTTAGGCGAAACAACATTGTAACTTCTATCCAATGTACCGTATTTGAAAACCAATGTTGATTTTAATGGTACAACTCCTTCTCCTCAGTGATAGGGTCTTCCTTCGATAATATTTCCAGGGAAGGAAAACTCCTTTATTAATACCCATGATAATATTTCTTATATTTCGGCATATCTTGATTCCAAATATCTATTAATTGCTGATACGCTTCAGGGGCTTCACGTTTTAATTTTTCATCAGGTGTAAATGAATAAGTATTTTCCCATGACCAATCTGGATGCATAGGAATTATTCCGGAGAATTTATATAAATTCTCATTATAATAAATCCACATAACAAGTTGATTAGGATCAATACCATAAGGATAACCCATAAGGGTGGTATAAAAGTAGGCTCCGTATTGATTATTTGATTTAAACACTTTCAAACTGTTCAAATTATAAAATGGATAAAGGGTATCTAATGAATAAGTTAACCTTTTTTCATGCATTATACTATCTTGAGAGACGAGCCGATAAACAAAGTTGACATCTGCTTTATTTCTGATAACACCCGGAGGGCTTTCAATATAAAAAACAAAGTACTCAGATTTATCCGTACTAAGAATTTTAATACCGTCAGAGATACCCCAGGGCCTTTCCATAGCAAAAAAATTATCTTCTATCAACACTTTCTTAATAATAACAGTTTCCTTTTGATTTTTTCCCTTTTTATTACATCCTAATGCAATTAAAAAAAGAACAAATATGAACCATATCCACTTAACGAGTGCTTTCATTTTTTACATTATTAAAGTTATAATTGATTGTTGGCACATTATAATTTGGTGTTATACCAACAGGTACATAATATCTTACATTACCTGGATTAAAATATGTAGAAACCTTAACTTGATTACTTTGGTTGCCTCCAAACCCATGAATATTCTTCCCATTCACACCAATAACAAAAGTAACATGACTATTATTTATTACTGCTAATGCTCCTACAGCAGGTTTTTTGAGTTGAGTATATTGCGAATTCCATTTATTATAGGACGTGGCAGTAGCATTATATTTATTCTCATTTGATGGTAAACCAACCTGTGTTATATTCCAATTTGTAAATGAAGCACACCAAGCGATTTCATCTGAAGTATAGGGTTTTCCTGTCTCAGGATTTTGCGTTGTTGAGTGATATTCTAAAACTCTCGGGTTTTGCTCTTTTTGTTCAGGGTGTTGACTATCTTTCTGACCATACTCTCCTTTTGCATTGATTAAATAAGAAGGCACTGAATAGCTTTTCCCAGCAGAAATACCTTTAGGAGTAATTATTACAGCATCTAATAAGTTCTCACCTAAATTAATAAAACCATTTTCTCCATATACATTAGTAGCCTCTGCATCATTTGGCAACCAAACAGGTTCATCTGTTGCACCATC
>JAVVFR010000383.1:0-2082 GCA_032250595.1 Bacteroidales bacterium
CGTGAATCAGATATTTATGCAATTGTGTAAATAGCAGTAAATTAAACATTTAAACATAAAACTAATAAAAAAATGGCAAAAGATATTATTTTCGATGTGAAAGCCAGAGAGGCTTTGAAAAAAGGAGTTGACGCACTTTCTAATGCAGTGAAGGTTACGTTAGGCCCAAAAGGAAGAAATGTAATTATCCAAAAGAGTTTTGGAGCACCATTAATCTCTAAGGATGGGGTTACTGTGGCAAAAGAGATAGAGCTTGAAAACAACGTTGAAAACATGGGCGCACAGATGGTGAAAGAGGTTGCATCGAAAACCAACGATGTTGCAGGTGATGGCACTACCACAGCAACAGTGCTTGCCCAATCGATTATCACTACCGGCCTTAAAAACGTAGCTGCCGGTGCTAACCCGATGGATCTGAAAAGAGGGATAGATAAAGCTGTTGAATCAGTGATAAAAAATATTAAAACACAATCTGTTGAAGTAGGTGATAACAATCAAAAAATTGAGCAGGTAGCCAGTATCAGTGCCAATAATGATGAGACTATCGGTAAACTGATTGCTGATGCAATGGGCAGAGTTAAAAAAGAAGGTGTTATCACTATCGAAGAAGCCAAGGGTATTGAAACCTATGTAGATGTTGTTGAAGGAATGCAGTTTGATCGTGGATATATCTCTCCTTATTTTGTTACCGATACAGAAAAAATGGAGACGGTTTATGAAAGCCCATATATCCTGATACATGATAAGAAGATCTCTGTTATGAAGGATCTTCTGCCCATACTTGAAAAAGTTGCTCAATCGGGTCGTCCGATGGTGATTGTCTCTGAAGATGTTGAAGGAGAAGCCCTTGCTACCCTCGTGGTTAACAAGCTTAGAGGCTCACTGAAAATTGCTGCCGTGAAAGCTCCCGGATTTGGTGACAGAAGAAAAGAGATGCTCGAAGATATTGCTATCCTTACAGGAGGTACCGTAATTTCGGAAGAACGTGGGTTTAAACTTGAAAGCACCGACCTTAGTATGCTTGGGGAGGCTGAAAAAATTACAATTGATAAAGAGAACACCACCATTGTCAGCGGGAAAGGTAAAAAAGAGGATATCAGTGCTCGTGTAGCACAGATCAAAGCGCAAATTGAAAATACTACCTCTGATTATGACCGTGAAAAACTGCAGGAGCGTCTTGCAAAACTTGCCGGTGGCGTTGCCGTTATATATGTCGGGGCTGCCAGTGAAGTGGAGATGAAAGAGAAAAAAGACCGTTTTGATGATGCACTGAATGCAACACGTGCCGCTGTTGAAGAAGGTATTGTCCCCGGTGGAGGTATCGCGTATATAAGGTCTGTTAATTCACTCGATAACTTACAAGGTGATAATGAAGATGAAGATACCGGTATTGCAATAATCAGAAGAGCACTCGAAGAGCCACTTCGGCAAATTGTTGAAAATGCAGGAATCGAAGGTTCTGTTGTTGTTCAAAATGTGAAGCAAAAAGAAGGTGACTTTGGTTTCAATGCCAGAACTGAGAAGTATGAAAACCTTCTTGCCTCAGGAGTTATCGACCCTACTAAAGTAACTCGTGTGGCCCTCGAAAATGCTGCTTCTATTGCAGGCATGCTCCTTACCACAGAGTGTGTAGTTGCTGAGATTAAAGAAGATAAAAGTGATGCAATGCCTCCTGGTGGCGGTATGCCAATGGGCGGCGGAATGGGTATGATGTAAGATTATTTCTCGATGAATGGAAAATCCCGGAGAATCTTTTCCGGGATTTTTTTGTGCGTTTTTTTATTATTGTTAATTTTAGTTTTTGTAGAAAAAAATCAGATAGCTTGTAACAAATTTTATGTTATTTCGTCATAAGGTTATTGACATGCAAACATAATTGATATTTATAATGACAACTGCAGAATACAACTTATGTGTCGATGAATATGCCGATGGGGTCTTTAGATTTATCTTGAAAAATATTAAAGATGATGAAAAAGCCCGTGATGTAGTGCAAGACACTTTTGCAAAAATGTGGGGAAAAGTTCATGATATCAGCTATGAGAAAGCAAAGTCATACCTCTTTACAGCTGCTTATCATAC
>JAVVFR010000384.1:0-2076 GCA_032250595.1 Bacteroidales bacterium
GTGCCCGTTTACCTTTCACCTCTTCCCGGATAAAGTGTTCCATCGACAGATTCTCAGGCAGGGTATTTGCCCATAATGGTGAGTGGTCACTCTCACAGACCGACACCACAGCATCTCCCTCTTTTTGTTTCAGGAACCGTATCGCCTGTTCGATCTGATCATTTGTTCTGAGGGGGGAGGTAGGTTGCAATAAAACGATATAGTCAGGGGTAGCCCCTTCTTTTTCTTGCAATACTTCGAGGGCGTGGGCAATAACAGCCTGTGTGGAGGTTCTGTCGGCAGCGAGGGTTTCCGGCCTTATGAAAGGCACTTCAGCACCCCATTGCTGTGCTACGGCAGCGATCTCTTGGTCTTCGGTGCTTACGATGACCCTATCAACAGAAGCAGATTGCAATGCAGCTTCGATGGTCCAGGCGATCAAAGGCTTGCCGTTAAGGTCTTTTATGTTTTTCCCGGGAAGCCTTTTACTGCCGCCCCTGGCAGGAATAAAAGCCCAGTAAGTGTGGTTGTTATACATGGAGTTTTATGTGTTTGATGTCTTCCTGTGCTTTCAGATAGTCTTCACGTCTGCCGATATCCAGCCAATAGTCGATATATGGGAAGTTGCCAACCATATACCCTTTGTCCAACAGTTGGTTCAGCAAATCAGGGGTGTCGAATTTGACTTTTTTTGGTATAAGATCAAGAATTTCTGTTTTAAAGAGGTAGATGCCTGCATTGCTGTGAAAAGTGTAAGCAGGCTTCTCGCGGATAGTGTCAACTCTGTTGTGGTTATTGGCATGAACCACAGCATAGGGTATATTCACCTGAAACGGGAAAGTGGATATCACCGCATCGAAGTGGTTGTTTTTTCCAAAGAGATAGAGATCTTCATAGTCGATATTACAAAGCAAATCAGCATTCTGTACGATGATATGATTATGTTTCACATTCTTGAGCATGCCGGCAGCTCCGATAGTGCCTCTTGGATCGTTTTCCCGGATATAATTAATGGAGATGCCTTTGCTGCGACCATCACCAAAATAATCGATAATCTGCTCTCCCATGTGCCGTAAACTGATATGTATATCTTCTATCCCATACAGCACCAGGCGGTCTATCATATGCTCTATGATTGGCTTCTCACCAACAGGGAGCATCGGCTTAGGTGTTTTGTCGGTCAATGGCTTTAACCTTGATCCTATGCCCCCTGCCATAATCAGCACTGATACGGGTAGGAGTGACTTAATGTTATTCAGGTTGATCACCTTGTGGAGTGTTTTGTCTGCATTTAAGAGCGGTATAATCTTTATGTTTTCTGTACGTAACTTTTTAAGCTGCTTAAGGTCAATATCTTCATCTCTTAGAAAATGATAAAACCCGGTGTTCATAAACAACCTGACAGCATCATCAATGTTAAGTCCCTTGATAAGGCCTCGTCTGATATCTCCATCGGTAATCGACCCGATGATACTACCGAATGGGTCATGAACAAAAAGAGTTTGCCGATGCTTCTCAGTGATCTTGTCGAGCAGTATCAAAGCTTCTCTGGCTGTTTTCTGATTGGGTATAAGATTTGGGTGTAGCATAAAAGAATTATTTTTTAAGGATCGTTTTCACGCTATTCTTGATTTTTTGTCTATTTGTAATAAGGCTTTTGCTGGAAAATTTGTCATAACAGTCGTTTAACCCTGCATGATGCTTTCCTTCTAAAAGGGTGATGGTTTTAAGATCATTATCAAGTTCATTTGTATTAATTTTTGTATTGAGCTGTGTATAGTATTTATCGAAAATGGGGAGTACGTCGTCCCAAAAAGGATGATTTTTTAAGTTTGCTGTGGTATCAAGTTTGCCGGGCTTAACAGTGGAAGATTTATGATGATGAACCCATGGCCAGTGGTGTTTGGGATCGTTGATGTTATATTTTCCGGCTTTTTTCCACCACTTCGAAAGAGGTTTCATCGATATATTAAGGTGATTTTCAAGCTTTTTTATTACTTCCCTATTGTTGAGCACCAAAAACAAAGAGCATATTGGGGTTAACGGGTTTTGTCATTTTTATCATTTATTCATTAATGATATCATCGGTGCGGTAGT
>JAVVFR010000385.1:0-2072 GCA_032250595.1 Bacteroidales bacterium
TTGGTGAAGTAGCGAGAATCATGGCAAGGAAATATGGTGATCAGTCATACAAAGCGTCAGAAGGATCCATTGACCTTGCTGATGAATTTGCAGATGTGCTTTGGGTATTGATATGCCTTGCAAACCAAACCGGTGTCAATCTTACAAAAGCACTTGAAAACAACTTCAAAAAGAAGAACAATCGTGATGCAGAACGACATCTCGATAATCAAAAACTGTTATAAATTATTGCTAATATTTTTTTCATAATCAATGACACAACTTCCGTCAGAAAACAATAACCAAGGAAATTCTGCAAAATAGTTTAATTGTTATGTCAGAATAATTTCAACATTTATTTATCGCAAAAGATAAAATAAAATGCGATAAAACCGTTAATCTACTGTCAGGAAAATTAGTACCTTTGTTTTGAGGAATGGTTCAATTTTGTATTTTATTAGGGTTATGCATAAATATGTAGCTTCTTTGCTTATAGGTATCTTTTCTCTTGTTTCCATGGCAGCCAATGCCACGCATAACAGGGCAGGGGAGATTACATACCGTTATTTAGGGACATTCACATACGAGATTACTGTATTAACATATACCTACACACCAAGTCATGCAAATCGAGATTCGTTATATATTGACTGGGGTGACGGATCACCATTACAAACAGTATATCTTGACACGAAGGTGCTTCTGCCGGATGATATGAGGCGTAATACCTATGTTGGCATCCATACCTATCCGGGCCCGGGAACCTATACTATATCCATGGAAGATCCAAACCGTAATGGAGGAGTCGTTAATATCCCTAACTCTATTGATGTCCCTTTTTATATCGAATCTGTATTGGTGATCAACCCTTTTATGGGGCCAAACAATTCACCGCAGTTGCTAAGTCCACCTGTTGACATGGCCTGTTTTCAGCAACCATTTTATCACAATCCGGTAGCATATGATATTGATGGCGACAGCCTTTCGTTTAGCCTGATTCCGTGCAAAGGAGAGATGGGTAATCCCATAATGAACTATACATACCCACCTGCTGATTCCATTTTAACCATCGATCCTTACACAGGAGAGTTAACATGGGACAGTCCTGTTTCAAACGGAGAATTTAATATTGCCATTTTAATTGAAGAGTATCGTAATGGAATAAAAATTGGCTCTATCATACGAGACATGCAAATAGATGTTCTTGCATGCAATAATAACCCTCCCAATATTTCCCCACTTAAAGACACCTGTGTGATAGCAGGTGACACAATTTCGTTTAATGTTTCAGCCACCGACCCTGACAATCAACAAATCATCATAACGGCAATAGGGGGCCCCTTTCAAGTAACCACAAGTCCTGCTACTTTTCAAACATCCAATACTCCTCCGGGATTTGCCACAGGTACATTTCAGTGGATTACCGACTGTTCCCACATTAAACGTTCACCGTATTATGTCTCTTTTAAAGCTCAGGACAACGATATCCCGGTGAGTCTTTTCGATCTTGAATCTGTATATATCAGAGTAATAAGTCCTGCTCCTGAAGCAGTAGTAGTTCATCCTGCAGGAAACAGTATTATCGTATCATGGGACAAACTACGATGCATCAATGCTTCAGGCTATTCTATATATCGCCGTATCGGCCCATACCCATTCACCCCCGGCCCTTGTGAAACCGGTTTGCCTTATTATGCAGGATACACGAAAATCGGAACCGTTAATTCGGTACATGATACTGTTTTTGTCGACGACAATAACGGCAACGGCCTGGTACACGGCTTAAACTATTGTTATCGTATTGTCGCAAACTTCCCCGATGGTGCTCAAAGCATTGTGTCTGAAGAGGCGTGTGTTGAACTGATACGGGATGTGCCTATTATTACCAACATCAGTATTCGCAATACCCATATCACACAAGGAAGCTCGTATGTCGCCTGGTCAAAACCGGAAATCATCGACACAGTAGCAGCACCGGGCCCTTACCGATATCTTATGTATCGGACGGTTAACAACTCCGCAACCTATTCACTTATCGATTCTACAAATAATTTAACCGATACCACATTCATTGATACCTTGCAAAACAGCGT
>JAVVFR010000017.1:0-11924 GCA_032250595.1 Bacteroidales bacterium
TTGGTAAAACCGGCTGTAATCATACCAGCCGTTATTGTTGCCATTGTTATTGCCATACTTTTCTCTATGAATCTTTTTAATACTTCGGGTAAACAGAAAAACAGTGTCCCTTTTATTGCACAAAGCCAAAACAAACATAATTGTACAGATATACAGGTGCTTGAAGAAAATCTTACATCAACTGAACCCGGAAATGATCTTAAATCAACAGGTGATAAAGAAAAAGAACCTGAAAAGTTATGCCAGCTACCTGAGCAATTAACAAACACCACAATACAAAATATGGCTGCACAGAATATCAGCATTTCACATTCGAATGATGCAATTATCGAAACAACATCTGTCGCATTCGTATGGAATAGAGATTATGAAGAAAATCTTTTACTAAATATCTTTGACAATCAACAAAAAACTGCAGATCAAAAACCCTCCAATGCCACCGGCCATATCTCTTCCCCCATCAAATCCTTTTCTGTTTGCTACTTCTGGAACAGGTATTTGCATGAATAACTGCTTCTTACAAAAAATATTAACAAAATCTATAATCAATTCCAATCACGATCCTATCGTTAACAATAATGTTTATGACATCATAATAAACAGTTTTAAAATCATCTCAATATTGTTATTTTTGTTTTAATCAATTAACAAATATGACTCTACACAGATCACACAGCAATATGGGTGATGTTTTTCACTCCTACCTCAATGGCACTATTCATCCTAAGAAAAGAGCAGCTATAGAATTAAAGTTTTTTGAAGACGAACAGTATTTCCATAATTTTTTGGTAAAAAAAGAGCTTCTTCAATTCATAAAGAGACTATTCCCAAAAAACAACATATCCTGATACAATAAAGTTGTTATCATTTTTATAGCATTTTTTTGTTTTCTATCTTCGCATCAAAATAAAAAATTATGTTACGTACTCATACGTGTGGAGAATTACGGCTTACTGATACCGGAAAACAGGTTACGCTTTCAGGATGGATTCAACGGTCAAGAGACCTTGGCGGTATGACATTTATCGATTTACGTGACCGCTATGGCACAACACAACTTGTATTTGACACAGCGCGTGATACCAGGCTCTGTGAAACGGCAAGAAAATTAGGCCGGGAGTTTGTTATTTCTGTCAACGGCACTGTGTCGGAGCGAAGCAACAAGAACCCTCAGATGCCAACAGGTGATATTGAAATTGTGGTTACCTCCATCACAATACTGAACCCTTCGAAAACGCCCCCTTTCACCATCGAAGATCATACCGACGGAGGTGATGACCTGCGGATGCGTTACCGTTATTTAGATCTGCGACGTAATATCAACAAAAACAATCTGATATTACGACACACCATAGCCCTGGAGATTAGAAAGTATCTTAGCCAGATTGATTTTATCGAGATAGAGACTCCTTCGCTAATCAAATCAACACCTGAAGGGGCACGTGATTTTATTGTCCCTTCACGTATGAACCCCGGGCAGTTTTATGCCCTTCCACAATCACCGCAAACATTTAAACAGTTGCTGATGATTGCTGGTTATGACCGTTATTTTCAAATTGTTAAATGTTATAGAGACGAAGACCTCAGAGCAGACCGGCAACCGGAGTTTACTCAGATCGATTGCGAGATGAGCTTTGTTGACCGTAACGATATCCTCTCTCTTTTTGAAGGGTTGGCTAAACATCTGTTCTTTTCGGTGAAAGGCATTACTGTAAAAGATTTCCTTCAAATATCCTATGATGATGCCATGAAATATTATGGTACCGACAAGCCCGATATTAGGTTTGATATGAAATTCGTTCAGATCAATCAGCTGGTAACAGGAAAAGGTTTTAAGGTGTTTGATGATGCAGAGCTGGTTGTAGGGATATGTGTTAAAAAACAGGCAGACTATAGCCGTAAACAACTTGACCAACTCACTGATTTTGTTAAACGCCCTCAAATTGGAGCAAAAGGGTTGATCTACATAAAATATAATACCGATAGGACTTTCAAATCATCGGTTGATAAATTTTTTAATGAAGAGGATTTTCAAAAAATTGCAGCAGCTTTTGATGCTGAACCAGGAGACTTGATGTTGATTATGGCAGGGGAGAAAAACCATACCCGAAAATCTTTGGGGACATTGCGCCTTGAAATGGGCGACCGGTTGAACCTGAGAGATCATAAACTGTTCAAACCGATTTGGGTTGTCGATTTTCCACTGCTGGAATGGGACGATGAAACAGAACGTTATTATGCTATGCATCATCCGTTTACCGCACCTGTTGATGAAGATATCGATAAGCTTGAAACACACCCCGGAGCGGTACGTGCCAACTCATACGATCTGGTAATCAACGGGGTAGAGATAGGTGGTGGTAGTATCCGTATTCACGACAGGCTATTACAACAAAGAATGTTTAATGCCCTTGGTTTCTCTAAACAAGAGGCTGAACATCAGTTTGGATTCCTGCTTAACGCCTTTGAATATGGTGCTCCTCCTCATGGTGGTATTGCCTTTGGATTCGACAGATGGTGCGCCCTTTTCGGAGGAACAGACAGCATTAGAGACTATATTGCATTTCCTAAAAACAATGCCGGCAGAGATGTTATGATTGACTCTCCTGCTCCGGTAAGCGATGAACAACTGAAAGAGTTATATCTTAGTTCTACATGGGATATAAATCATAAGAAAGAGACTTAATATGTCAATTCTATATAACGGTGATTTAATAGTATTTTTTCTATTCTACATTAAAAGCTACGTATAATAAATACAAGATAATCACCTAGATAGCTAAATCCATTTTTTGTATAGAGATTAATAGCAGGTACATTGTCTTTATGTACCTCCAGTTTAATCTGCATATTTAATGATTTCGCATATTGTAAAGAGAGATCCACCAGTGGTATTGCGTATTTCTTTCCTTGATGTGCCGGGTGTATCGCAAAATGATGAAGATATAGTCTTCGGCCATCATTGGTAATCCAGGAAGAGCCAATCAGGTCGAGGGTTTCTTTTATTTCCATCACCAACAGTTTACCACCCTGAGCAAGGGTTTTTTTGATGACCTCGTCGTCGTCACCACGCTGTGGCGTCGATAATCCGGTGATAAACCATAGCTTCGACAGCTTTTTATAATCCCCGGGAATATAATCCCGTATCAGAATATTTTTATCCATAATAGTGTTCTTTTAGTAGCAAAAGAAAAACCGCACCCCTAAAACGCGCGTTAAAAAAAGGGATGCGGAAAAAAATTATGAGGTCTCGAGCGGATTCGAACCGCTGTACAAGGTTTTGCAGACCTCTGCCTAACCACTCGGCCACGAGACCATATATTCGCCTGCAAATATAAACCATTTTAAAAACTTTTACAAAGATTAACATTTTTTCCCAATCATGATGGCTTAGGGAGGTCATCTGTTGTTATAATAATATTTACAGCATCCATCTTACCTCCCAGAGGAGGATTAAGTTTTCTAATAGCTACCTGCCCAAACGTTATGGCTTTATATTGCGCTGTTACAGCAGATAGAATTCTGTGAGCCAGATGTTCAATCAGCTTTGCCTTTATCATCATCTCTCTTTTCACTATTTGATATATCGTCTGATAATCAATAGTATCAGCCAAATTGTCGGATTGTTGCGCAACGGAAGCATCAAGGGTTAATAGTATATCTACGCTAAAATGGGTTCCAACAACCTGCTCTTCCTTGAAACATCCATGATATGCATAAAAATGCATGCCTTCAATATGAATTATAGCCATTTATTACCCGTTTTTATCGTTTGCTTTTCCAAAGAAAAATTAATTATTTTTCAATAAAAATTTTCTTCAGTAAAGTTATTCATATTTTTTACCCTTCCCAATTAAGAAAACAACATTTTTGGTTTTTATCACTATTTTAAATGGGCAAGAATTTGGAATAACCCTTATTCAATACTTATATTTGTATTATTCACGAACAACATATTTTTGATTTTGTTATATAGATATGAATCAAGCAATACCATTAAATACATATATAGCAATCTATTACTAATCATCCACTTAAAAATAATTAGTATGGAGCAATCAGAAATCGAAGATGTACTTCAACAAGCTATCACCAAATGTCAACGTGACGATGGTTGGGCAAATTTAGCAGATTTAGGTTCAATATTGCGAAGTAATGGCATTAAATACAGCAAGCTTTCCACTTTTATGCATGACTATTCTCATATAGTAGAGATGAGGATAGATGACAGTGTTGTACCACCGGTTGTATATGCACGATTAAAGTCATAACCATAAAAAATGAGGAGTCCGGTTTTAAGACTCCTCAAGTTCCGTATAAAACAATACAGAACGTTTACAAGCATTCTGATAGACATTTTGTTACCGAAGCAATGTTACTGTTCCTTTTTTAACACGTTGGTCAGATCCAATTGGATCAGTAAGGCCTCTGTAACGGATAATCCAAGCATAAGCGTCGGATGCAGCGTTTCTTCCGCTTACGGTACCATCCCAACCACTATCCATATTTGATGTTTCAAACACCAAACTACCCCATCTGTCGTAAACCAACAGATGAAAGTCAGCTACATGATGCCCGACAGCTTTGAACTCATCATTAATGCCATCACCATTTGGGGTAAAGGAGTTTGGCACAAAGAGTTTCGGATTGGCAATAACAACAAGGGGTTTTTTCACTGTATCATAACAGCCGTGTTTGTTGTAAACCTCAAGTGTAATATAATCCTCAGCCGGGTCATTATAGATAATATATGGGTTTTTCAGAGAAGAGAAATATCCGTGATATTCTGAATGCCAGTTGTAGTTAACCACATTTGTTCCTGTATAAGTAAACTGAACAGGATTAAAGACTTCCGGATAGGAAGGTTGATAAGTAAAGTCAGCAATCGGCACAGGGTTTACAGTCACCGTGTGCGAAGCGGTATCATTATTACAATACCCAATACCCACCACAGAGTAAGTAGTATTACTCATAGGGAAGATATGGATACTGTTACTGGTATCTCCGTTGTCCCAGAACCAACGATGCAGGTATCCGTTTGAGGAACAAGTAAGATTTGCATCATCTCCAAAACAAAGGGAGTCGGGCCCTGAAATAACAATTTTTGTAGCTACAGTCACAAAAACCTTTGCATACACGGTATCACCCGGGCATCCATTAGCACTGATCTCAATAACCTGAAGATCATACACACCCGGGTCGTCAATCCAATCTACCACCACTGTATCAACACCATTAGGAGAAATTATTGTCCCCCCTCTGGCTGTCCACCAAAAGGTTGACCCGGCAGTGCCATGCACACCATACTTGCCTATTGCAGGCGAGCATAGCGTATCTATAATCTGCCCGTTTAAGCTGGGCAGATTATAGACTAAAAGAAGTGCTATGACAATTTTTACCAGTTTCATCCTGCGATATTTATCGTTGATACAATTTCATTGGTATCTATAATATTAATAGTGATATATTGGTGACGTAACAGGTTTTGGATGAATAATAAGTATCATGTCATCCGACACACTACCACAAGGATAGTTGCCATCGATAGTAATGGTAAGTGTTACGGAACCACTATTAATATCTGCCTGACTTGGTGTATATACCGGATGTAAAATATTTGCATTGTTAAACGTACCGGTACCGGAAGTTGTCCATACGATAGTGGAAGAGTTATAGTTGGTAGCAGTTGCAGCAGTTACAGTAAACAAGTCTCCTTCACAAATAGTGTCATTTGGTCCTGCATCAACAAGTGGAGCAGGAATAATTGTCAGATTAATAGTGTCTGAAGCATTCCCACAAGGAGTAAGTCCAAAGGCAGATACGATCAGTTGTACATTGCCTGCTGCAATATCTGCTCCACTAGGCGTGTATGTAGGCGTTAATGTACCATTATTGATAAAGGTACCTGATCCTGTTGTTGACCAGTTAACTGAACCATAATTACTGGCCATTGCAGAAGTAATATTGTAGTCACTTCCTTCACAAATAGTATCATTGCCCACAGCAGTGATAATTGGGAATGGGGTAATGGTTAAGGTGATGGTATCACTATCATTACCACAAGGTGAAATGCCCATAGCATTTAATACCAGTTCTACACTTCCAGCGGCGATATCGGCAGCACTTGGCGTGTATACAGGGTTAAGAACAGTACTGTTATTAAAAGTACCAGTGCCTGATGTTGTCCATTGTAATGCAGTATAGTTTATTGCACTCGACTGGGTAACAGCAAACACATCCCCTTCACAAATGGTATCATTCACTCCGGCAACAGCCAACGGCAGCGGTGTGATTTCAAGATACATAGTGTCAATATCATCCCCGCAAGGATTGAGTCCATAGGCTGTGAAAATTAAGTGCACACCACCATTAGCAATATCCGCAATACTTGGGACATATGTTGGTGTTAAAGTGCCATTATTCATGAAGGCACCTGTTCCTGTGGTAGTCCAATCAATACTACTATAATTATTGGCATAAGCGTTCACTACAGTAAAGTCATTTCCTTCACAGATGATGCTGTCAGGTCCGGCGTTTGCCACAGGCAGCGGTGTTATTGTTAAAAGAACTGTATCAATTACCGGGTCACAAGGTGTAATTCCGGAAACATTCATAATAAGGAATACACTACCCGCAGCAACATCAGCTGCTGTCGGAATATATGTTGGTGTTAAGGTACCATTATTCAGTATTGTACCTGTACCTGTTGATGACCATGCAATTGAAGCGTAATTTGATGCGGTAGCACCGGCAACAGAGAATGTTGTTGCTTCACAAATCAGGCCATCAGGACCGGCATCCGCAATAACAGCAGGAATGATGGTCAGATATAGTGAGTCGATATCATCAGCACAAGGCTGTATTCCATATGAGGTAATAAAAAGCGTAACACCGCCGGCAGCAATATCTGCAGCACTTGGTGTATAGGTAGGCGTTAATGTACCATTATTGGCAAAAGTACCTGTACCTGATGTTGTCCAGTCGATAGAGGTATAGTTGGCAGCATTGGCATTGATGGGGATAAAAATGTCATTTTCACATATTAGCCCATCCTGTCCGGCATCAGCAATAGCTGCCGGGGTAATATCAAGCACAATTTGATCAGTATCATTGCCACATGGTGTTATTCCGTAAGCAATAAGAGTAAGGTTCACGATACCTGCAGCCACATCAGCAGCGCTGGGGATATAGGTAGGTGTTAACGTACTGCCTCCTAATATAGTTCCGGAACCTGAAGTAGTCCATTGCAAGACATTATAGTTTTGTGCTGTGGCACCGGTAACACTGAAAGTGCTACCCTCACAGATTAAGCCATCAGGTCCTGCATCAGCTATCGGCAATAGTGTTATGTTCATTACCATTTGGTCGGTATCGTTGGCGCAAGGGGTGTTACCGTAACCGATCAAAGTCAGAGTAACTGTTCCTGCAGCTATATCACCGGCGCTGGGTATATATGTTGGCGTTATAGTACCATTGTTCAAAAAGGTACCACTGCCCGATGTTGTCCAGTCGATATAACTATAATTTATTGCCGACGCTGCATTAATAGTATAAATATCTCCTTCACAAATAAGCACATCAGGGCCTGCATCAACATCCGGTTCAGGGATCCTGATGACCGGCAGAACAACCGGATCGCCAACACAACCAAACTGATTGGTCTCAATAACCGTCAGCGTATCAACACCTACTGTATATGCCCAATCGACCGTAATCTGATTGTTGCCGTTACCGTTAATGGTATGGCCGGTGCCAGTGACTGTCCATTGGTATGATGAACCGGGTGTGTTAATAACAAAATATATTACTCCTTGAGCGCCAATACAAACAGTATCCGGAGAAGCCGTTGTTTGCGCACTTAAGCTGAATCCTGTAAAGAGAAGTAGCCCGGTTAACAACGAAAATAATCTTTTTAATTTCATGATTTTTATTTTTTTGTCTTTTATAATTTTTTAATAATGGTATATCAGTGAGGTTAAAGGTTTTGGGTGAACAAGTAAGAACATAGTATCTTGTACCGGCACTATACAAGGGGCAAGACCCAATACCGTTACAGTAAGGGTAACACCACCTGTCAGGGCATCAGCATGGCTTGGTGTATAAGTAGGATTGAGTATTGTTGGATCATCAAAGCTACCGGTTCCGGAAGAAGTCCATAAAACAGAGGAATAGTTACTGGCAGTAGCCATGTTAATGTAGTAAGGTACTCCCTCACAAACAATACCATCAGGGCCTGCATCAACATGTTGAGGAGTTACTGTTATATGAACGCTGTCTTCTGCCATACACAACGGGCCGAAATAGATATCGTCGATAGCAATATTATTCCCCGGTGTGGTGGCCGGCTGGGTCAATATCGAAAGATCAACAGTGGTATTGGTTCCTGAATTCCATGTCTCTGTAACCTGTATCCACTGGCAACCGGTTGAATCAATAGCAGTAACCGTACCATATGGATTTCCATTAATACCGCTTTGCAGATTGGCAGTGGTGCCATTCTGAACATTCAATACCCAATAGGTAAAGAGATAATCAGTATTCGGTATAACAGGGATGTTTTGCTCCCAAACAGTTTCGTTGGTAACATTGGTTCCATTAACAATAAGCATCGCTCCTGTGCCTGTGGTATGGTCACTACAGCTTTCAAAGGCAGGATTATGAATAACAGGATTGGTTCCTACGTAATAGTTTCCCGGATTAGCAAGATTGCTTTGATATGTATACCCATTTATAAACCCACTGTTACCGGTATTAAAGCTTCCATTGATACTTAGCTGGCTGGATTGATTATATCCCATCACATAATATGTTGTTGAAACTGAAGGATAAACCAATGGATTAGCGATAAACGGATCTGTCATTGAACTTGTGGGAGACCAAATATATGCATCAGCTCCCGTGGCATGTAACTGTAATGAATCACCAAAACAGAGTGTATCATTTGGCCCGGCATCAAGGTTTGGATTGTGAATGATCGTAATCTGCATGCTATCAATAGCATCTGCACAAACAGGGCTTCCTATAACATTAAAATATATAGTAGCATTCCCTGCGCTGATTTCTCCGGCTGTGGGTATATAATCAACAGCCAATGATGTAACAGAAGGAGAAAAAGCCCCCGCTCCACTCCAATAAGATGTTATACCGTTGGAAAAACTTCCATTCGTTGCAACAGGAACAGCGTCTTCACAAATTGCCTGGTCAGGTCCTGCATCAGCCGTTGGTGGCTCATCAACATAAACTGTCACTGTGTCGTACCCTGCACAAATAGGTGCAAAGGAAATACCATCCAGCGCAAAGTCATTCCCCGATAATGTAGTGTTCTGATTTACGATTGAAATAACCGCAGAAGTATTCGCTCCTGAGTTCCAGGTTATATAGTATTGACTCCATATGCACGGGGTTTGATTCACAACAAATGGCACATCCTGTAACACCCCATTTATAGAGAACTGCAGCTCAGCAGGATTGATGGGTTGCGTATTACTCACCCAAGTGGAAAAAACATAATCAGTGTTTGGTGTCACCGGGACTGTCTGTTGCCAAACAGGCACATTGGGTGTTGAAGCACCATTGACAATCATCATCATTCCGTCTCCTGTTGCATCGCCACATGAGATCCAGTTGGCATTATTGGCATTCGGATCATTTCCTACATAATAATAACCATTCGAGAATAAGTTATATTGATAAATATAGTTACTTACAAATCCTGTATTCCCCATCGCCATATTTCCATTGGTTACCAATTGCCCTGAGGTATCAACAGACATCACCACATAAGAAGTTGTAGTTGATGGAGTAGCAATAGGATCAGCGATGGTTGAATCTGAAAGGGTGGCAGTTCCGGCAATCCAGGAAAAGATATTACCACCGGTAGCCTGTAGTTGCGTTGAGTTACCCAAACATATTGTATCATCAGATCCGGCATCCACTGCAGGTGCTTTGGGCAACCTGATCTCAACATAATCAGAGTCAGGTGGACATCCATAATTCCCGACAGAATTAAGTTTTAAATAAGCTACTCCTGCCATCAGTTCAGAAGGAGTAGGATAATATGCAATACTCATAGAATCGGGATGAGGCATAATAATACCGTCACCAGTCCATGTAGCTCCTGCCGATCCGGAAAAAAATCCGGTAATCATAGCAGGCATATCTTCCTGACAAATAGTGATATCAGGGCCAGCAAATGTTTCAACAATAATATTCCTAAAAATTACAATAGCAGTATCTACAGCCGACGGACATCCTGTACTGTCGGTGGCTGTTACAGTATATTGGCCAGGACCTGCATATATTGAGGAAGCGGTAGCTCCTGTTGACCACATTAGAGTGTGTGGAGCTGCTCCTCCCGTAATAGTAGCCGTTAATTCAATAAGCTTACTCCCGGGACACAAAATAGAAGTATCAGGTGAAATGGTGACCTCCAGGGGTGGGGTAATATATACTCTTACTGTATCACAAACAGTAATCATTTGACAAGGCCCCGCCGGCATACCGCATATCTCAAAATCTACATACGGGGGTACGGTGATGCCCGATGGCACAGTAACTAATACTGTATCATTGGTTGTACTGCTCAACAATGAATTCCAACTGCCAACAGCACCCGGATACACAGAGTTCCACTGTATTGTTGAGGAGGCATACCAATACCCAAATAATGTGTCATTGCAATTTTCAGAAACAACGGTTGGATCACTTACAAAAGGTTTTGGAACAGATGTTATGGTATATTCATTTGGATTGTTACCAGGCTTACAAAAGGTAATTTCATGAGGCCCCGTACCGTTTAAACAAAGTACCTGACCAACCGGTATAGGATTGGCACATCCTACCATATAATACATGGCGCCAGTCGGTATGGCACCGGATGTGATGTCAAAAATAATTCCCTGCGAATTAGGCGAAAGCGTAACAGAAAAATGAATGCAACGATCAGGACTCACTACACCACAACATAAACCATTTCTTGCAATACTGGGACTTGTCCATGAAGCACTTCCCGAAGAAGTTAAATTAACATTAAAATGGGGTACGCTAGGATCACATTGCCCCTGTAGTAAAACAGGATAAGATAACGTCAAAAAAAACGCAATGACAATGACAACAATATGTACTATTTTTTTAGCGTAAACGTATTTCATTCATCCATTCTAATTAATATTTATATTAAAGCCTTGTTTATCAATGCTTTCTAATATTATTGAATGTCTTAAATACGTTGAGGTTGAACTATTGTATTGGTTTGGTACAAGTTTATCAACAAAATAAATATTCTTTAAATGTATAAAAGGTAACCTTAAAATACAGCTTATTTTAATATTTTCTTTATATATTATTATTTATATTCATATTATCAGGCTTTTATGTGATATTTTTTTAATAATTCATCTATCGCAGCAGAGACAAAAAAATTATTTACTTTCGTATCTTTGTCGGTTGCTAAATTAAATCCTCTATTATGTCGAAAAGGAATCTTGTTGTTTTAGCCCTAATGGTATCTTCATTGATATACGTGATAGTATCATGCTCACCAGGTAGAGGAGAGAAAGAAAAAGTTTTGGAAGAAAAAGTATTTATTCAAAAAGACTCATTTTTGGGCATCGATATAACCGAATATTTCTTGCGAAAACATTATTTTAATCCAGGAGAGCATCTGACGGGTATTCTGATATCCAATGGGGTTGATAATCAATTGGCCCATGGTATTGCTATAAAATCAATAGAAGTATTTAGTCCGATGAAATTAAAAGCCGGAAATGCCTATACTATTCTTAAAAGAAAATCAGATACTACTGTTGTAGATTATATGATTTATGAGATAAACAATCGCTCATACCTCATATATGATTTCATAAAACATACTGTTTACCGTCATGAACGTAAAATATCCAATACAATAGAAGCCACTTCAGGAG
>JAVVFR010000386.1:0-2049 GCA_032250595.1 Bacteroidales bacterium
CTTATCTATAAACAGATAAAACAACTTACCAGAATATTTCCCGTCTATTTCAACGAGATAGGCGCAGAAGGCCTGTTGAGGGATGTTTCCACTCAAATTGATGAAGTGTCGCGAAGAAATGATAAGTTAATACATTTTTTGCGTAAACAGATTCATACCGAAGGCAACAACTCTCATATTCAGATAACTTCTGATATTATTCACTTCTGGTATGACCTGAATAAAAAAAGATTAAAAGGTTTTCTTCCCAAGAATGTGTATGATGCAGTGGATGTTGATAGTATATGGGTGAAAGGTGTACACGAGTTACTGCAAAAAATATGTAGCTTAAAAAAGATATCCATCAATGTACTCTTAAGTGTCAATAAAGATAAAATAACAGATATTCTGTCGGAAGTAGCGCATGACAACAAAAATGATATTAAAAGGGTGAGGTTAATAATTGAGTTGTATCAGATATTGAATGAAAAATACTCTTTTAAAGTACAGGATATCATTGCCGTATTAAAACATTTTCATTTTATTGATAAGGAAGAGATTGAGAAACTGGAAACATCCTTACTGGAGAATAATGACCTGGAAGCCCTGAAGCTTATCTATTCCATCATGGTACAATTGAATCAGATTATTTTTGATGAAAAGATCAGCGAAGGTTGGGAAAGCATCTATTATAAAAGACATGTGGCATACGGTATCCCTTCAATGTATGGAGAGTATCATGAAAAGAAATTTGAAGCTTTAGGACTCACATTCCGCATGGAGAGCATCGCTTCAATATTAATAAATAAGATTATTTCTAAAATAAAGATCGATTATTTTACCGCAAAAACCTTAAAAGATATATTTTCTGTCATACAGTTGCTAAGAGAAGGACTCTATCTGGATGGCATCTATGATCAGGGATTTGATTCGAGATTGAAGATGTTTCAATACAGCCTTACTTCCAAAAGTTTTACGATTAAGCAGTATATAAACATTTTTCAGTTTATGGAAGTAAGTATTAAAGAGATTATAAGCAAATACTTCATCCGGCCTTACGACAAACTGATGCATATTATCATCCCTCAATATTTACCCAAAGAAGAGAAAAACAGTGACACGATAAAGAAGAAAATCATTCGTAAATCTGAGATCTTTTATCGTGAGTTACTCTCTTCAGCGTTCATCATCCAATCTTTTGATCATTTCATAGGAGAGATATTGCACAATTTACGGAACATGGTAAGCAAGCTGTCGGACGAAGAAATACAGAGCATTATGTCGTACGATTCTGACTTTGTATTAAGCCCGATCTATTTAGAAACCCCGTCGATCGACAATCAGGTTTTTTTGGGATCCAAGGCATACTATCTAAAGAACCTCTACCTCAACAACTACCCTGTTCCTCCGGGGTTTGTAATTACCACAGAGGTTTTCCGACGGGTCAACTCTATTATCAAGCTATCGCCATTAAATGCAGAGATGGACAACTTAATAAAGCATTATCTCTCTGAATTGGAAAGCATCTCCTGCCTGGAGTATGGTAATGCCGGCAAACCCTTGTTGCTGAGTGTCCGTAGTGGTGCTGCCATCTCATTGCCCGGGGCGATGAATACCTTTTTAAACGTCGGGTTGAATGATGAGATTACAGAAAAGTTAAGCAAACGCGAGAACTACGGATGGACCTCATGGGACTGCTATCGCCGTTTGCTGCAGACCTGGGGTATGTCGTACGGACTGGACAGAAATGATTTCGACCAGATCATCATCGATTATAAGAAAAAGTACAACATCACCCAAAAAGTGGATTTCCCGCCCCATATCATGAGAGAGATCGCTTTTACCTATAAAAAACTACTCACAGATAACAATATTGCCTTCGAAGAAGATCCCTTCCTTCAGCTAAAACAAGCTATTATCTCTGTTTTTAACTCATGGTTTATGCCTCGTGCCAAAGCGTATCGAGAGCATATGCAGATTGCCAATGAATGGGGAACAGCTGTTATTGTACAGCAAATGGTCTTTGGGAATTTACATTACGAATCGGGCTCCGGGGTTATCTTCACCCAT
>JAVVFR010000387.1:0-2048 GCA_032250595.1 Bacteroidales bacterium
GGATTGGCTGAGGGTGTGGTAACAGAGAGCGGTGGACAGATCCTTCCGGGGATAGATATGCAGTTTACCGCTGCTACGATAAACAAGCTTATCAACAGTTTTAACGGTCTGGGGATTTTTAACCTGGGCAAAGTGATGCCCGATTTTTATGTTACCCTGCAGACGATGGAAGACCAGGGTATTTTAAAGATGCGGTCAACACCACAGCTGGCAGCAATGAACGGGTATGAGGCAAAGATGACGATTGGGAATACGGAATACTATATCGAGGAGAACAATCACTATGTGGGAGACCTGAACCCTGTGCTGAGTACTACACGGACGTTTAAGCCGGTGAATGCTGACTTCTCTCTTATCATAATCCCTCAGGTATCGGATAGTGAGCAGATTACTCTCTCCATCACTGTTGAACAGTCGAACTTCACCTCACGTATCTCCAACGATGCCCCGCCCGGTAAAGAGACACGCAGCTTCTCATCGTCCCTGCGTGTGAAGAACGGAGAGATGGTGCTCCTTGGTGGACTGGAGAGAAAGCGTATCAACGAATCAGGATCAGGATTGCCGGTGTTGTCACGTATACCCGTGTTAAAATGGTTCTTCTCCAGCCGTAAAAGGGAAAACAACAAGTCAAAGCTATCGATCTTTATTAAACCAACAGTGATATATTGAGATGTGGGGAATAAAAAATATACGTAGCCATTGCGATATGAATGTATTGATTGTTAAGAAATATTCGGGAGAGGTGGCCTATACGTTGTATCATGCTAACAAAAAAGGGGGGCAGTATTCATTGCAGTGTATTAAAGAAGATATTGTCATGTCGGAGTTCAGTATGCATTTTATGAAGGGTGCCGCAGTGGCTGTTGTTTTCTTTGGTGATAAAATCATAACAAGGCTATTACAAGAGGCAGATAACCCTGAGAAGATGATGAAGCAGATCATCCCTTCGGGAGCTCCGGGGCAGTTTGTAAGGTGGGTAGGGAAAGATAATGCCGGCAAGCGACTTTTATGGATATCTCCTGAGGCTGTACTGCTTGAGATTATTCATGCAATAGAAAAGGAGGGATGGCTGGTTACAGTGGTTTTTCCCGGTATTGCATGCAGCGACTTACAAGGAAGGGGTACCGTTGATCTGCATGCATTGGAAAAACTACTGTCGGATTATAAGGAAGGTATAAGCGCACAGGTGACAGGCGATACCGGAGAGATAACCGGCAAAAGCCGACACTGTTTTTTATGGAGGAAGAAGCTCAGAAAAGCAGCCCTCACGGGGTTGTTTATACTGTTGGGGTTGTTGATGATAAATTTTTTCTTTGGCAGATATCTGTCGAGCGTTAAAGCCCAACAGGATGTGCAGCTATCTGTTCACCGGGAGATGCTGATGCGGTATGATTCACTGCAGTCTCAGTATGACCTGAAGCAACAGTTTCTTGAACGCATTGGCAGGAGTAAACATGTCGATCTCTCCTACCTGGCCGACAGGGTGGTGTTATCATTGCATGGCATGATCGGCTTGGTTGAACTGCATCTGTTCCCTGAGAAAGAGAGTGAGGTCAACAGGCTGGTCTTTGAGAACAGTATTCGTGTTGAAGGGATCACCAACAATCCTGTTTATATCAATGAGTTTGTGAGAAGCTTGAAGCAGGAGCCATGGGTTGTTTCAGTATCTATCGATCAGTTTAATAAACCGGCTTCTGATCTGCCGGGGTCGTTCATTATTATGATAATGTTGTAATGAGATGGCAGGCAATATCCTATCGAAGGCGATGGCAGATGATACTGGGGGTTTTTGCTTTTCTAGTATTAATGGTATGGCGTTTGGCGATAAGTATAACGATACAACAGGCGAGAGCGGTGATAGAGGGGAGAGAGGCTTTAAAAATAGTTGATGTAGCACCCGTAGAGATGGTTGCGTTGGAAGAAAAGTTAGCAAAAGTGAAGCTGACATATTCTGAAAATAATGACGGAAGCAGAGCACTGATGGAGATGATAGCTGCTTGTTGTGAGCATTTTGATGTTACCCTTGCGGAAAAGAAGAAACCTGAGAG
>JAVVFR010000388.1:0-2045 GCA_032250595.1 Bacteroidales bacterium
CCTGCTTCGACAACTCTCCTACATTTGATGAAGTACCCTCCACGGTTATATGTACCGGATATCCGTTTACTTACATCCAAATAGCCTTTGATGTAGAACTCGACTCCTTGGTTTATAGTTGGGCACAACCAATGTCCGGAGTAAACCAACCTATAACAAATTTCTCTCCGGGTTATACATGGAACAGCCCACTGCCCGGACCTGCACAAAACCCAAACAATGTTGCTGCTACAATAAATGCACAAACCGGTGAAATATCCTTTACCTCCTATACCAATGGTGCTTTTGTTACGGTTACCAAAGTGACTGCCTACAAGTGCGGAATAAAAGTGGCTGAGATTTTCCGCGAGATGCAGGTAGTGCTGTTGAGTTGTGGAGCCAACAACCCTCCTGATGTAACACCGCCTTTTGCTAACAGCTCCGGACAATATGTTAATTATATCGATACGGTGCGTCCGGGTGATTTTGTTTCCTTCACCATTGCAGCAAATGACTCCGATCTTTGTCCCAATAGCACGCCACAAACGATGTCGCTCTATGCTACAGGACCCCAATTTGCAGCGCCTGTCAATCCGGGAGGGTGTTTCAACCCGCCATGTGCTACTCTTCTTCCTGTTGCTACTCCCGCTAACCCAATAACCGGTATATACGGGGTGCAAACCACCTTCAGCTGGCAAACAGATTGTAATCATCTCAACAACAAGCGAAAAGAGAGGTATTGTTTTCTGTTTAAAGTCAGGGATGATTTCTGTCCGGTTCCCGGGAAAAAGGGAATAGCTGTTTATGTGGATATTATAGATCCCTCAATCATGGATTCACCGGATTCTATATCTGCTTTTTATTACTATTTGCCATATGTGTCTGTATGGTGGACACAACCTGCGGATCCTGAGCAATCATTTCAATCCTATATTGTATGGGTAAGATATCCTCCAAACAAAAATTTCATTCCGTTTGACACGATAACTAATTTTAATCATACCCTAACGGTATTTGATGCCTCAATATTCAGCCAAAATACAGTTCTGGAGTTTTATGTTACGGTAAAGAGTGGTTGTGGCGGAAGTTACCAAAGTATGCCGTTGGATACTGCTATACTGTTTTTGCCATTAAGTGTTGAAAATATGTCAGACAATACCGATCTTTTTATAGTCAAGCCCAACCCGGCCCATGATCTCATTAATGTGTCAACAACCGAATATACAGGAAGTGTTGATTATGTATTAGTGAATGCTTTGGGCTGCGAAATTAAGAAAGGAGCATGGGAAATCACTGCCAAACAGAGTCTTCAAATCGATTGCAGTAATTTTATAAGAGGGATTTATTTCCTTGTCATGACTGCTGATCAAAGGAAATATTCTTATAAGCTTTTGTTGGAGTAGAATTATTGTAACTACTCATCCACTATAAACTTTTTAATTCTGTCCCGGGTTTTCCATTCCTTCAATTACCTTTCTCTTTTTCGGACATCATTTAGATAATCATCGAAAAAACGGACAAGAAAAAGCAGCATCCCGTAGAATGCTGTCTGGTGGGAACTACTGGATTCGAACCAGTGACTTTCCCGACATGCTATGTCGGGATGCTCTGAACCAGCCGGGCCAGCTATTAACTTTCTTAATGCTGTCATGGTTTTTCCAACCCTTCAATTGCCTTTCCCTTTTTCGGGCATCTTTCAGATAATCAAAGAATTCAGTGTAAACAATTCTTTATGGCTGCCCTGTCTGGTGATGCAAGAAACTATTTCATCTTCAGTTCTTTCACGATAGGTATGTCATGGATTGACCTCGCAAACCTGAAGATTGAGAATATTGCCGGAGGCAGGATTTACTACAAACGATCAAAAACAGGCAAGGAACACACTATCAAAATCAACAACAAAATTTCAGATATAATTGATTATTACAGCAAAGGCAAAAAATGGAACGATTATCTGTTCCCAATAATTCAAAGGACAGCCAATCCGGAAGATATGCGAAAAGACATCAAGAATAACCTGAAAAACTATAACAAGCAGCTAAAAAAGATTGCCGAAATGGCAGATA
>JAVVFR010000389.1:0-2039 GCA_032250595.1 Bacteroidales bacterium
GGGAGAAGCCTGGTTTGTTCATTGCCCTGAAGAGAGAGAGTTGACACAACAAATTGTAGAAATATTTAAACCGCTCTTCGAAAATCAAACGATAGGGAAAATTGGCCAGAATATTAAATACGATATGGAAGTATTGCTCAATTATGGTGTTGAAGTAGTTGGTGAGCTTTACGATACCATGATAGCGCATTACCTTTTGCAACCCGATATGCGGCATAATATGGATATCCTTGCCGAGAACTATCTGAACTACCATCCGGTGAGTATTGAAACTTTGATTGGGAAAAAAGGCAAATCGCAGCGCAGTATGCGAACTGTTGAACGCTCTAAACTCAAAGATTATGCCTGTGAAGATGCAGATATCACACTTAGACTATGGCATATTTTTAAAGAAGAGTTAGAACAACATCAGCTGATGGAACTCTTTACTTCCATAGAAATGCCATTGGTACGTGTACTTTGTGAAATGGAGCGAAATGGTGTGAAATTGGATATTAAAGCCCTCAATGAATATTCATCATTGCTCACCGATGAGATCCTTAGTATCAAGAAAGAGATTTTTGAATATGCCGGAACAGAATTCAATATCTCATCACCTAAGCAGTTGGGGGAGATTCTTTTTGAACGGTTGAAGATCAGCGACAAACCAAAACGCACAAAGACAAAGCAATACAGTACAGGAGAAGATGTTTTACTGAAGCTTAAGGATAACCACCCCATCGTGGAAGCTATTCTTACTTATCGGTCACTGACAAAATTAAAGTCAACTTATGTAGATGCTTTACCTGCGTTAATCAACAGTAAAACGGGCATGGTTCACACATCATATAATCAGACTGTGGCGGCCACAGGGCGTTTGAGTTCCAACAATCCGAATCTTCAAAACATACCGATACGAACTTCGAAGGGACGTGAGATCAGGAAGGCTTTTATCCCACGTGCACCGGACAATGTGATGATGGCAGCTGATTATTCACAAATTGAATTGCGAATCATTGCCCATCTGAGTGGTGATGAGGTGATGAAAAAAGCTTTTAGCGATGGGCAGGATATTCACACTGCTACTGCCTCAAAGGTCTTTGATGTACCACTCGATGCGGTAACTGAGGATATGCGCCGTAAGGCTAAGATGGTTAATTTTGGTATTGCCTATGGTATCTCAGCCTTTGGCTTGTCGGAACGGTTAAACATTTCACGTGGAGAAGCTGCCGATATAATAGAAGCTTACTTCCGCCAATACCCTGAAATAAAGCGTTATATGGATAGAACCATCCAACAGGCGCGTAAAAATGGCTATGTAGAAACTATTAAACAGCGACGAAGGTATCTCCGTGATATTAATTCAAGCAACAACACAGTAAAGCAATTTGCAGAACGTAATGCCATCAATGCACCTATTCAAGGCTCATCGGCAGATATGATAAAAATTGCAATGATCTCTATCTACCGGGAGATGAAGAGACAAAAAATGAAAAGCAAGATGATTATGCAGGTACATGATGAGTTGGTCTTTAATGTTGTTCATGATGAATTGGAAAAGATAAAGAAGATAACTATGGAAGGGATGCAAAATGCTATTCCTTTGAGTGTACCAATAAAAGTTGACATCAAAACAGGGAAAAACTGGCTTGAAGCACATTAAACATCATCCAAAGGTATAATACCAGTATAATATTGATATCGTTCATATACTGACTTAACAAACTTTTTTGTCTCTCTTCCCCGTGCATATCCATATTTGACAACAGGGTCGCGATAAAATTTTGTTTGTGATTTACGTAACAAATATCGTTCTACTACTTCCCATTTTGAATAATCTTCTCCATATTTTTTTGCCAGCCGGTAGGCATCCATGATATGGCCTTTACCAATATTATAGGAGGCAAGTACAAATTTTATACGTTCTTCATGATCTGAGATATCTTCAGGCAGTTCACGATATAGCCACTTCAAAAACCGCGTTCCCCCTTTAATCTGTTGTTCGGGATTTCCCGGGCTGGTAACACCAAAACGCCGTGCAGTGGAAGGCATGAGTTGCA
>JAVVFR010000390.1:0-2032 GCA_032250595.1 Bacteroidales bacterium
CCATGATGGTGAGGTCGGCAGAGAAGTCGGTATCGAGCACGCTGTCGAATCCAAGACGTTTGAGGGCGGCTACCATTTTCCCGGTAACTCTTTCTCCGGGCTCGTAGCCAAGGTCTTCTCCAAGGCCGATACGTACGGCAGGTGCTGTTTGCACTACCACGTGTTTTTCGGGATCATAGATGGCATCCCATACCTCATCGATATAGTTGCGTTCGATCAATGCGCCGGTAGGACAGCGGTTGATACACTGCCCACAGTTGGTGCATACCACTTCGCTCATTGGTTTGTCGAAGAAGCTTGAAATTTTCTGTTCACTGCCTTTTCCCGTGACAGCCAATGCACTGACAGCCTGCAGCTGGGTACATGTACGAACACAACGCTGGCAACGGATACATTTGCTGTCGTCTTTCATTATGGAAGGTGACGACATATCAATAAATCTTTCGTGCAGGTGCACCAGATCGATGAACTGCTGATTTCCTGTCCTGTATTCATTAGCAAGGTGCTGGAGCTCACAGGAACCGTTACGGTAACACTTGGTGCAGTCGGCATTGTGCTCAGAAAGTAACAGTTCAATAATGTGTTTTCTTGACCTTCTTACTTTCAAAGAGTTTGTATGAATATCCATTCCTTCTGTTACGGGTTGTGCACAAGAAGCCACCAGGGTACGGTATCCTTCTACTTCCACAACACATACACGGCAATTACCGGCAACGCATAGGTCGGGATGATTACATAAGGTAGGTATATTGATATTGACTTCGCGTGCAGCATCGAGGATCGTCATATCTCTATCTACTTGCACATCTATACCATCAATTTTGACGTTTATTTTATCTGACATTTTATTACAGTTTTTATTCAACAACGATATGAATTAGTAAATCATCTCTTCTTTAAAATTTTCTACGATAGAAGAGAAGCTATTAGCAACCGATTGCCCCAAACCACATTTAGATGCTAACTTCATAGTATCTGTGAGTTTCAGTAACTCTTGCAGGTAGGAGACAGGTTTTTCACCTTTTTTCACGGCTTCGATACCGAGGTGGAGCTGTTGACATCCTACCCTGCAAGGGGTGCATTGCCCGCACGACTCTTCCTCAAAAAACTCGATATAGTTTTTAAGCACGTTATACATAGAGCGTGAACTGTTAAAAAGCATCATAGAACCGCCGGTAGGCACACCTTCAAATCCTATAATGGTATCTTTAAAGAGCTTCCGTGGGACACAAAACCCTGCAGCACCTCCAACCTGGACAGCCTTGGTATCGCCATCGCCAAACTCGTTAACAAAAGACTCCAAAGTCATTCCCAGTTCAAGATCGTAGATGCCCGCTATAGGGGTGTCGCCGGATACAGAAAAAACTTTTGACCCTCTTGAGTCGGTAGTTCCAAGCTTAATATATTCGGCAGCTCCTCTGCGGAAGATCTCTACTACTGAAGCAAAGGTTTCTACATTGTTTATTACGGTGGGTTTTCCCATATATCCTGAAGTGGTTGGAAAAGGTGGTTTGTTTCTTGGCTCCCCGCGTTTGCCTTCCATCGATTCGAAAAGCGCAGTCTCTTCCCCGCAAACATAAGCACCACTGCCCAGTTTTATATCTATCGTGAAGTCATGCCCTATCTTCTTTGTATGCTCATGATAAATATCCAACTCCTCATAAAGGGAGGGTAACAGATATCTGTACTCTGCACGTAAATATACGTAACCCTTTTTTGCACCGATGACGTAACCACATGCTGCCATGCCGGAAAATACTTTCCGCGGTACTTTTGTCAGAATTTCACGGTCTTTGAAAGTGCCGGGCTCTCCTTCATCTGCGTTGCAAACAACATATTTTTCAGCCTCTTTTTCTGAGGCAGCGAATTTCCATTTCAAGCCGGTTGGAAAACCTGCTCCGCCTCTGCCTCTGATACCTGAATCAAGAAGCTCCTTGATAAGGTCTTCTTTTGGTTGTTTAATTATTGTGGCGAGGACTTTATATTTTTCTTCTGTATAATGACCGAAGATTACATCCAGTCGTTTTAGTTT
>JAVVFR010000018.1:0-3101 GCA_032250595.1 Bacteroidales bacterium
CCTCTTTTATCTCTATTGCCATAAACGTGTTTTAGCTGATTATAAAGCAAGTAACAAAAGTAAAAAAAAAAGCTATACCCAAAGACAAAACAGTATTAAAAAGTATATGATTCCGGGAATTTCTTATCAACATCTTTTAATATCCTAAAGTATTTGAGATTTCTTTAACATTTTGGGTTTCAATAATGGCTGCCCAAAACGATCTGAAGGAGTTTGAGGAAAAGGATGTAATGACACAAAAGAGAATCAACAGATTGATCACAAAACAGTTGCAGATGCACAGTTATTCATGAAGTAGCCTTATTAGAAAAAGTGCTTCCTGTCAGCTTCAAAACCGTTGATTAAATTACAATTTTGAAATCAGAATAAACAGTGCTATGATCAATAAAGCCACAACAACAATATATACCAGATTTATACCAAGCACATTACCAAGGATAGACAATACTATTAGTATTAAAATCAAAATAAGCAATGATCTCCAAAAATCATTGATATCTAAAGGATTATTTTGCGTCTTTACCTCTTTTTTTAAAGCATAATTTTTATTGTTTAACCGCTGTTCTTGTGGCAAAACCTCGGCGATATCCTGAATATCTCTATTGGTTTTTTCTACTTTATTAATTGCTTTAAAAACTTTTTTCCGGAAGTTTTTCTGATGAATTGCAATCGTTTCTTTCTTGTCTGTTTGACTATTGTCAACACTGGGAAGATCCGTACTTGCTGTCTCGATTTGCTCAGCAATTTCAGGTAAAACTACAGCACTATTCGCCTGCTTTTGTTCTGAATTTTGAACATAGGCGGGGGCATCATAATCAACAGGAATTAATCTGAGGTTTCGCTTAACAGTTTTATTAACCATTGTATGCTGAACACATGAGCCCAAAAAAAAGATCATAATTAATAATCCGGCTAGTTTAAAATAGCTTTTTTTCATGATTTTACATTTTTATTATCACTGATACAGATTGTTAAAGGTAATACAATTTGGGTCATTTTTAAAGAAAATAATGATTTTTTTCCATAACTGCGTCAATTTCCCGTATATATCTATAAAAGCATGAAAGCAACCCCCTATTTAACAGCATTAATGTTATTCTACAATATTGCTAATGCCCAGCTGTCGCCAGATTCTCGTGGCATGGCCGGTATCAGGTTTTTATTTTACAATGCAGAAAATCTTTTCGATCCTTTCAACGACACGTTAACAAATGATGATGACTTCACTCCTGAAGGATCGATGCGATGGACATGGAAAAAGATGGAACAAAAGATCCTTCAGATTTCCAGGGTAATTATTGCTTCAGGTGGATGGGAACTCCCGGCTATTGTAGGACTATGTGAAATAGAGAACAGGTTTGTTTTGGAACGTTTGGCAGCATCTCCATTGCTCTCTTTCAGTAGCAGCCGTTATCGTGTAGTGCATTATGATTCGCCGGACTACCGTGGTATAGATGTAGGATTACTATACCGCCCTGAAAAATTAAGACTTATTGCATCCCGTCCGTTATCCATAACCCTCCCTGATGACAGCACTTTCAGAACACGTGATATTCTTTATGCTACCTTCACTACCCTCCATAACGACACGCTACATATCTTCATCAACCATTGGCCATCACGCCGGGGAGGTGCTGAAGCCTCAGTTCATAAACGTATCTGTGCTGCTACAAATCTCAGACAATTGGTTGATTCATTGTTTGAGAATAATAGTGATGCAAATATTCTTATTGCCGGAGATTTCAATGATGAGCCCATGGATAGTTCAGTGCATATGGTATTGAGAGCCAAACCTGCTCATGAAGCAAAAGAGAACGACCTTATCAATTTAATGTATCCCTTATACAAAAAAGGAGCAGGGACACATGCCTTCAAAGAGTTGCAGGGAATGCACTTTGGTATTTTAGATCAAATCATTGTTTCTGCTGCACTCTATGAAGGCAAGAAAAATACTCTTACTGATGCAGCCATTGGTTATTTCCCATTTTTGCTAATGACAACCGCTGATGGGGATGTAGTACCTTTCCGTACCAATGCAGGGCCAAGATATTTGGGTGGGCATAGCGACCATTTACCTGTAATGGTAGACATTATGACCGTACAATAACAAGGAAGTAGCTCTTTTTGCCACGTTGTACCAGGATATATTTATTTTTTATCAGGTCTTTTTTGCTTACAATAAAATGCTCGTTGATTTTACGCTTGTTGATTGCCACACCATTGTCTTTTAGTGTCCGCCGTGCATCACTTTTAGAGGGAAAAATTTTTGTTTTTTCAGCAAGGAAATCTACCACCATTATACCTTCCTCCGGCAGTGCTTCATTTATTTCGAATACGGGTACCCCTTCAAAGAGCGCTGTAAGTATATTTTCCGGCAAATTACGCAACATCTCAGTGGTTCCTTTGCCAAAGAGAATCTGTGAAGCCTGGACAGAAGCGTTAAAATCTTTTTCGGAGTGCACCATAATAGTCAGATGCTCTGCCAAAGCATTTTGTAATACCCGCTCGTGAGGAGCCTCCTTATGACGTGCTACCAGTTCTTCCACCTCATCTTTTGAGAAGAGGGTAAAGATTTTTATAAATCGCTCAGCATCTTCGTCGGAAGTGTTGAGCCAGAACTGATAGAACTTGTAGGGTGAAGTCTTTTCAGGATCGAGCCAAACGTTTCCCTCTTCCGTTTTTCCGAATTTTCCTCCATCAGCCTTGGTGATGAGCGGACAAGTAAGTGCAAATGCCTCTCCTTGTTCTACTCTTCTTATCAACTCAGTGCCGGTAGTGATATTGCCCCACTGGTCACTCCCACCCATCTGCAACTTACATTGCTTATTCCGGTATAACCACAGAAAATCATACGCCTGTAATAACTGATAGCTGAACTCCGTGAAGCTGATGCCACCATCCAAACGTTTTTTCACTGAATCTTTAGCGATCATATAATTCACAGTAATATGCTTCCCGATCTCACGCAGGAATCCAAGAAATGAAAAATCCTTTGTCCAGTCGTAATTATTTACAATCTCCGCATAATTATCTCTCTTCTTATCAAAATCAAGAAATTTTAACAATTGATAATAGATAGCCTGTTGGTTCTCCTTCAGCGT
>JAVVFR010000018.1:3111-11768 GCA_032250595.1 Bacteroidales bacterium
CTCATCCAGTAAATTACGCTCCTGTGATTTACCCGATGGGTCTCCAACCATACCTGTAGCGCCTCCAATAACTAAAATAGGCTTATGTCCTGCCAACTGAAAATGTTTTAACATCATAACACTCACAAGGTGGCCAATATGCAAAGAGTCAGCTGTAGGATCAATGCCTACATAAGCCGTTGTTAGTTCTTTATTAAGCTGTTCTTCCGTCCCGGGCATAATATCATGAATCATACCCCTCCATGTTAACTCTTCAACAAAACGCATAGCATCAAAAATTTTGTTTATGGCTTAAAACTGATCTGAATTTCGCACAAAAATAGTGAATTCATAGCACCATAATACATTATATTGCACAATAATTAGTAATATCTTTGCATTGAAAACCTAATTCATAGTACGGAACAAACAAAGGAGCAATGATTTTAGTAACGGGCGGCACAGGATTAATAGGTTCGCATCTATTATGGCGATTACATAGTGAGGGCAAGGCCATAAGAGCGCTTTACCGCAATTACAAAAGGGTAGCTGAGTTATCTGTTATGTCTCAATGGTACAACAGTGATGATCATGATTGGTATAAGAGCATTGAATGGATAGAAGTGGACATGTTTGATGAAGAATCTTTACGAGAAGTTCTGACAGATATAGAATTAGTGTATCACTGTGCTGCAACGGTATCGTTTCATCCCTCCGGTGCGGAAGAAATGATCAAAAAGAATGTTATCATCACTGCATCACTTGTGAACCTCTGTCTTAAGCAGCCAGGCATCAGGCTCTGCCATGTAAGTTCCGTAGCAGCATTAGGAAGGGCTGAGACAGACAAGCCTATTGACGAAAAAAACATATGGAAAAGCTCCTCCAATAACTCCCCTTATGCTATCAGTAAATTTGAATCGGAGCGTGAAGTTTGGCGGGGCTTTGCTGAAGGGTTGGATGGTTTTATCGTTAATCCTTCCATGGTAATAGGTCCCGGCAAATGGGGTGAAAGTTCTACCGAATTGATCGAGAAAGTTTACAGAGGCCTTCGCTTTTATACTTCCGGCATCAATGCTTACGTTGATGTAAGGGACGTGGTAACCTTGATGACAAGACTGATGGATGACACGGTGCAACATGCCCGGTTTATACTGGCAGGATGTAACATAAGTTTCCGGACATTTTTCAATATTACGGCCAATGCCCTGGGTGTAAAGCCACCTGCAAGAGAGGCTAAGCCATGGATGGCAGAAATTATTTGGCGGTTTGAATGGGTGCGGCATAAAATAACCGGCTCCACTCCCCTGGTCAGTCGTGCTATGGCACGTACTGCGGTTAATACACATTTTTACTCTTCGGAAAAAATACAGAAACGACTTCATCACACCTTTATCCCAATAGAAGAGAGTATCGGCTGGAGTGCTTCCTGTTTTCTGCATAGCAACAGACACAAATCATCCAACAATCATTAACTGATATCAAAGGCTGTGCTATATCCCTTTCAGCTTATCGATAATGCGACGCTGACGTTTGGTAGGCCGCCCTGTGCCTTTGTCGCGATACTCAAAACCCCGGCGTTTGATGGTATTTAGCTGTTCATATATATCTTCAGGTGTTAGGTCTTCCATATAAATATCTACCAATTTAGCACCCACACGGGTTTTTAACAAAGTCAATACTTTTACTGTCTTGCAAATTCCTTGTTCAGTAATGGTGATTATCATACCGGGTTTAATTTCCCGGGATGCCTTAACCATCACATCATCAATACGAATATGGCCTTTACGGCAAGCCTCAGCAGCCACGGCTCTTGTCTTATAGAGCCTTACTGCCCATAACCATTTATCTATTCTAACCGAATCCATTTTGATTATTTTTCACGGAAATAGACTTCAATAGGCACCCCTTTAAAGTCGTATAAACTTCTTATCTTATTCTCAAGAAATCTTTTGTATGGGTCTCTAACATATTTGGGAGCATTACAAAACACCCCAAAAGCCGGAAAAGGTGTAGGCAGTTGAGTAATATATTTTATTTTAACATACTTCCCTTTATAAGCCGGGGGCGGTGTTTTCTCAATAATGGGAAGTAGATCACGGTTGAGCTGCGATGTAGAAACACGCCGGGTACGGTTTTTATACACAGTGTTGGCCACCTCCAATGCTTTGAAGATTCTTTGTTTCTCTGTAACAGAAGTGAATAATACCGGCACATCATTGAAAGGTGCCAACTTATCCAAAATCTCTTTTTCAATAACCTTATGGGTATTGGTTTCTTTTTCAAGCAAATCCCATTTATTCATCAGTATTACCACCCCTTTACGATTCTTTTCTATCAGATGGAAGATATTCATATCCTGCGCTTCTAATCCTCTTGTCGCATCAATCATCAATATTCCCACATCACAATCTTCTATTATTCTCACAGATCTCAGTACAGAATAGAACTCAACATTCTCATGGACTTTTGTTTTTCTTCTTAATCCTGCGGTGTCGATAAGATAAAAATCGAAACCAAAATTTTTGTAACGGGTATGAATGGTATCTCTAGTGGTGCCAGCTACGTCGGTAACAATCGTACGGTTTTCGCCAAGTAGTGCATTGATAAAGGAAGACTTACCCACATTAGGCCTTCCCAGCACTGCAAATTTAGGCACTTCTTCTTCAAGTTGTGTTGTCTCTTTTGAAAAACACTTAACCACTTCATCAAGCAGATCGCCGGTTCCTGCACCATTGATAGATGATAATGCCCATACGTTATCAAATCCCAGTGAATAAAACTCAGCACTGTTTTCAGCCATAGCAGCATTATCTGCCTTATTGGCAACCAAAAAAACCTTTTTCTCTGTTCGCCGGAGTATATTTGCGACATCTTCATCCATTGCCGTAAGGCCTTCTTTTGTATCTACCACAAAGAGAATAACATCGGCCTCATCCATAGCAAGAAGTGCCTGTTTTTTTATTTCAGATTCAAAAACATCTTCAGAGCCTTCTACATAGCCTCCTGTATCAATCACACTAAACGTGATTCCGTTCCAGTCAGACTTTCCATAATGCCTGTCGCGGGTAACGCCACTGGTTTCATGGACAATAGCCTGCCTGCGACCGGTAAGCCTGTTAAAAAGCGTTGACTTGCCAACATTCGGGCGTCCAACAATTGCTAAAATATTTGCCATAGTATTATTATTCAGCCACAAAGGTAATCAATAAAGCATTAGCAATTATTGTTGATATCCAAAGCGCTTCAGCTGTTGGTCATCTTCACGCCAATTTTTTATCACTTTGACGGTTAAATTGAGATAGATATGCTTGCCGATATAGGTTTCAATATCTTTTCTGGCTGCAATACCAAGCTTCTTAATAGCATCTCCTTTGTGCCCCAGGAGAATACCTTTTTGCGTGTCACGCATCACATAAATTATCGCATCAATCTCTACAGGATCCAATTCCTCTTTGAACCGATCAATAATGACTTCTACAGAATATGGAATCTCCTTTCTAAATTGGCATAGAATTTTTTCTCTGATGATCTCCGAAACAAAAAAACGTAATGATTTATCGGTAAGCTGATCTTTACTGAAATAGGGCGGTGATTCGGGCAACAGAGTAAGAATAGTCTTCAGAAGCATCTCTATATTTGCCTTATGCAAGGCTGAAATAGGGATGATGGCAGCATGTATTATTTTGTTCTCCCAATAACTAACTGCCACTTCCAAGGCATCCTGAGTAGTAAGATCAATTTTATTTATTACCACAATAACCGGTTTCTTTGCAACAGTCAGTTTATGTAACAAGGATTCCTCATAGGTTTTATCACCGGGTTCTGTAATGAACAGAAATATATCAGCATCAGTAAAGGCACTCTCCACAAAGCTCATCATTGATTCCTGAAGTTTATACGCCGGTTTTATAATGCCCGGGGTATCGGAGAAAATAATCTGAAAATCATCATCGTTAAGTATCCCTTTTATCCTATGCCGGGTAGTTTGCGCTTTTTTGGTAATAATAGAAAGTTTTTCTCCCAAAAGAGCATTCATTAAAGTGGATTTCCCTACATTGGGCTTTCCAATAATATTTACAAAACCGGCTTTATGAGACATAACAGAAGTATATTAATTAGGCTGCGAAGGTATAAAGAATTCAGATACAGTGAACAGAGCAACGATAAGAAGCATCAGCTAAAAACATTTTCTTATCTTATGGCGTGATAAAAATTTTCAATACACTCCTGTTCACCACTAACATATAACAAGTCGTTTTTAATCAGCCTCTCATCCGGACTGATATGATGAATCATCTTCCCTTTTCTTACTATGGCAAGTACATTCACGCCATATTCTTTTCTAATATCCGCTTCTGCAATAGATTTACCAACAATTTTTCCACTATCGGTATCCAGATGAACGCAAGCGATGTTAAAATCCTGAGTCATTACTGGTTTAGCAGCAGCAGGCCGTTTAATAGTTTGATCCAGTATTTTGTAATGATTGGCACGGATCGATTTAACGAGATCTTTAATTTGATTTGTAGGGACTAAGAAATTACGCAGCACGCGGGAAAAAATAGCCACAGAGGTTTCAAACTCTTCGGGGATAACTTCGTTGGCACCCATAGCAGTGAGATCGTCGATTTCTGATTTATAGCGTGTTCTAACAATGATAAACACAGATTGACAGATACGCCTGATATTAGCAACAATCTGTTTAGTGGCTTTCGGATCAGAAATAGCAACCACAGCAACACGGGCTTTTGACAGGGAGACTGTTTCAAGAATATGGGGCAGTGTTGCATCACCATAAAGGATATGTTCTCCTTTTTCCTTCTCTTCTTTAACAGTCTCAGCATTCAATTCGATAATAACATATGGAATATTGATATACTTTGCTGCGTGAGCTACATTGCGTCCGTTCAATCCATATCCTATAATGATTAAATGATTTTTTAAGGCACTCAATTCCTCCCCTGTTTCGGTACCTTTGGCAGTACGTTTAGCTCCTCTTCTTTCAAGCACACGAAAAGGTATTACCATATTAGCAATATTTTCCGAAAACATAATAACAAAAGGGGTAAGCAGCATTGTAAGGATAGAGACCGAAAGAAAATACTGGTTCATCTCAGGAGAAAGCAAACCATACTCAACACCAACCCTGGAGAGAATAAACGAGAACTCCCCGATTTGAAACAGCGACAACCCGGTAAGCACAACCACTCTTGGTGGATATTTCAAAAATACCGTTGCTACAGAAGCAATTACTGATTTAGAAACAAAAACGACAACGACAAGTATTAGAATAACAACTGCATTCTCTACAAAGAAATGCAAATTTAATAACATCCCAATGGAGATAAAAAAGAAACTGGTAAAGAGTTCCTTGAATGGCAAGATAACACCGGTAGCCTGATGGCTATATTCAGATTCAGAGATGATGATACCTGCCAGAAAAGCACCTAATGCCAATGACAAACCTGCTTCGGAAGTGAGATAAGTTACAGCAAAACATATGGCTAATGTTGCCAAAAGAAAAAGGTCTCTGCTCTTGGTTTTTGCGATGAAAAACATCAGTTTAGGCACAAGAAAACGTGCACTAATCAATGTAAAAGCAATAAGAACACTTGATTTGATAAGTAATCCAAGTAACTCAGTTCCAATATCCGTTGACGAACCGCTCAGAATAGGTGTCAACAATATCATCGGAATAACGATAATATCCTGAAATATAAGTATCCCCAAGGCATTTCGACCATGGGGTGCCGAAATCTCATTGCGGTCTTGCAGAATTTTTAACACAATGGCGGTACTGGAGAGAGAAAACAAAAAACCGAAAAACACCGCTTCATTCCAGAAGAAACCCAACAGCTTGCTTGCTCCGGTAGCAACAGCAATAGACAATCCCACCTGCAGAAATCCTCCTATCAAGATAGTGTTACGTATGGATGACAATTCTTTGAGGGAAAGTTCCATGCCAATGACAAAAAGCAGAAAAATAACACCAATCTCTGCCATGGTCTCAATTTCATTCCCGGCACCAATAAGCGAAAATCCATTGGGGCCAATAATGATTCCACTGATAAGAAATCCCAAGATAGATGGCAGTTGAAACCGCTGGAGGATAAGAATTACTACTACAGAAATTCCCAAAATTATTAAAATATCTTGTAGCAACGGTAGATGCATAACCCTTCTTTGTTTCTACAAATCTACAAAAAGAATCGATCCTTCCAAAATTTCAAAAAGAAAAACAGCCGTCTAATTCACTGGTGCAATCTCCGCTTGTACGATCTCTCTATTTGATTTTGAGATAAATACAACAATATGACAATTTTCAGGAATGACATCCGCAGGGTAGTCGGTATCGGTAAGAGTAAAAGTTTTGTTATAAACAATATCAGGGTTAATAGATACCCCCCACATGCCGGTAAAAGAGGCCCGTAACACGTGCATATGGGCATAATCGAGAATGTCAGGCACAGGGCCTACCGTTGAATTATTATTTTTCTGTGCATGTATCAAGCTGTCTTCCACAAGCAATGCATTAACACAGTAACTTTCGCCCGGTTCAGCATCAATATTTGTTGTCACTTCAGCAATAAATGCCTTTGTTGAGGTATTAAAAGAGGCCTGGATTGTTATTTCCGCAACAGCAGCTTTTTCCAGTTCTTGACTTACTGCAACCGGCCAGTTAGCGAGTTTCACACTTCTGGTACCATCGGTTTGTATTGTGCGGTTCACCACTCCCATCGGATAAGTTGAGATACCCCACTCATTATTCCATGTGGTACCAATATCTGTACGAAAATCATAATCATAAGGAGGGCCAATAGGTATCGACTGAAAACCGGCGTGCACACTAATAGCAATAAGATTACCACCATACACTTCCTTTAAATCCTCGATCTCTTTAGCTGCTGTTGGACAATTAACACAAAGATGCCCTGTATAGTCTTCGAGCAATACCTTTTTATTGGTTGTTACTGTAACAGCTTTTTTATAAGGAGGATCAACCTTATCGCAACTGATAAAAAACAAAGCAGAAAATGCTACTATTAAAATTTTGTAAAGAAAACGAAACATAATATCAATATTTAGTAGGATTAGAGATTAAAAAGATGTTGAAAGGTTGAGAGCTAAGCCACTGGCAGCAGGCACCTGGCGGCAAACTCCCCCGACACATACTATTCCTTCCGATTGTCTTCCGTAAGTAATAGCTATTCTGGTAGCTTTTTTTATAAATCCTGCAGAAACAGAGTAATAGTGCAATCGCAAATCGGGGTTATGATTACCATTATTGTATGTATCGATAAACGAAACAAACCAATTTCTATTGGTGTATTCCAACTGGCCCAACATCCAATCGCCCTCATCTTGCTTTGTGGCAAGATACTGCAACTCCAAACGAATAGCCTGTCGCGTTTTTAGTTTATAGGAGATATCCAAATATCCTACGTCGGCTTTTACTGTTTCCTCTCCGGCATGGCCTTCAATTATTGCAATATTATAAGTAATATCACTATATCCCAATTTTAGTTTTGTTTTGGCATTAATTTTCCTGTACAGTTCTATGTTAATATCTTCGAAGTAAAGCTCGTCTCCAATATTAAAAAATTCGGATTTATAGCCCAGGGTTCCACTGGTTCCAACGGGGGTTAATGAATCGAGGGGTGCTTTATGAATAGCATGGATACGGGAGTAGTTCACGCTAAGCTGTGTGCCGTATTTCCCTCCAACCTTAGAACCTTTTTTAATATTATAGCTGATACCACCGGCGATACCTGCCTCCCCATTGGTTTGTGTTGCATAAGGATAATAAGCAGGTAACGCATAAACATGCTGTTTTGAAATTGCAGGAAGATAATTGATATTGAGATCGGAAAGCCCGGCTGCTCTGTCTGACCTAAAACTCATATTATCAATTCTTTTGGCAGCTACATTCACCGCAAACCCTTTGATTGCATAAACCGCATTAAGATAAAGCACATCACCCGGCTTATATATGTTCCCATTATCAGCTGATGGGTCATTTATTTTATAGGCATACTCACCGGAAACCGACAAGTTACCACGCATAACAAAAAGCCTGCCTGCAAAGGCAGCTACATTCTCCGGCATTTTATAAATAGGATGCTTATCGTCCTGATACTTGCTAACAAAACTAGCCCCTGCAATAACTTTTGTCTTTGCATCGGAAAACTTCTTCACTATATCGTTTACATGTATCTCCGCATCAAACCCTTTGATAATACCTCTGTCATCTTCTGGAGTCCAATTGTCCCAATACAAACGCTGAACCCCTGCCAGGCCTTTAAGGTAAACCCCTTTTACAGGATTATACCTCACTCTAATCCCATCAATAGCATTGTCGACACCAAGGCTCCACTCCTGATAAGATCTCATAATCAAGCCATTACCAAATTGCTCATAAAAATGCCCTGCAGTAATCTCAATATCCTCCAATTTTAACTTTGCATAACGGTGGGCTACGCCTGCACCTTCGTAACGCACATCATACCCTTGCAAGGGAGGTAAATAACTCTCCAGCCGAACACCCGCTTCAAACTTGTCATTCAAATAAATCAGATTAAGATAGCTGTTTAGTCCTGTATTTTCCCCATCAAGAACTGAATCTGTTATTCCCAGAGCTGCATCTGCCTGATAATATTGAAAGTCTGTCATAAAACTTC
>JAVVFR010000391.1:0-2029 GCA_032250595.1 Bacteroidales bacterium
CATAGAATAGTTACTGAAAATTCATCCCTTTTTTTTTATCTCCATCAATGGACATCCTTCACATGCTGCTGTATCGCATGTGTCGCATCCCTTTGTGCCTATACTGCCTTTAGAGCGCCTGGAGAAGAAAAGACGGTAAATGGCGAACACTGTGGCCGTAATAACTATGAAGTACATGATGAGCTCTTCCATGATTGATGGCTGCTTTTTTATACAACAATTGTAAAGTTTTTCTGTTTACTTTTGCTTCATCTTATTTGTCGTATTATCTTTATCCGGAAATTTCTATTGTTCTTCTCTTAGCATTCATTAATTCTTTTTTACTATGAAAACACTGAAAAATATTCTGCTCCTTGGCTTCCCCCTTTTTTTTACCATCTCTTGTGTCTATACTGAAGATATTACTTTTAATAATGATTTCTCAGGTAAGATAAAGATGCATCTCGACTTCACCTTTTTTATGGAGGTCGGGCAGGACTCTAGCTTCAATGAAGAAAGCACAGCCCGGGAATTTGATGCGATGCTTGCCGACATAAAAAATCAACTGTCTGAAATTGAAGGTGTTAGTAATGTTGATTATGAGTACGATATTGCCGGTACTTATAGTATCTTATACGATTTCAATAGTCTGGAAGCACTAAATAACGCAACAGCGCAGCTTAAGATGATCAATGATTTTAAGGAGGAGGGAAAAGGTATCGCCCGGTCATTTCGATCAAAAGGGAAGAGAACACTGTATATCGATCACAGTCCGGTAGTGTCAGACTCCCTTAACGAAACAGCAGGATGGATGCTATCCTATAATCTGAATATTGATTTCGCGCGGGACATCAAAAATATTTCAGGTTGTGATACCAGCGGCAATAGTAGTTGTGACTCAATTCAATATAACGAGAATGTGATGAATTACTCCGGAGATATCGGCACGTTCTATCATGGTGCACCATCAACACTGGCCATAAAATTAGGGAAAAAGCATAAGCTTTAAAGTCCTGTCAGGCTGCCAATCTGATAGATCAGGAAGCTAACGATCCATGCAATACTGGTGTTAAAAAACACACTAAAGAGAGGCCATTTCCAACTTCCGGTCTCTTTTTTTATAGACGCAACTACTGCTACACAAGGGAAGTAGATCAGAATAAATATCATAAAAGTAAATGCTGCCAAAGGCGTGAATACAATCTCTCCTTTGTTAGGTCCTGATTCGTATTGTTGATTACGGAGCTTCTCTATCAATGTGTTGTCAGGCATATCCACCTCATCAACAGGCGCCTGGTACAGCACACCCAACGTGCCCACAATGATCTCTTTCGCCGTGATGCCGGTTAGTATAGCAACACTCATTTTCCAATCGAAACCTAAAGGAGCCATTACGGGCTGTATGAAATGTCCCAATCTTCCGATATATGACTGCTTTTGCCGTTGTGTTAAGTAGTTGGCTTTTTCCTTTTGCAGCAGTGCGGAGAGAGTGTCTTTACGCACTTGTGGAACAGTAGATGCCCCATCTTCTGTGGGTCTCGTATCATCAAGCATAGTTGATATGGCAGCAACGCGTGTTTCATAATGGCTGGTTAACTTTTCGTTTTTTGGGAAATAGTTCAATGCCCAGATAATGACGGAGGCAATAAGTACAATACCGGTGATCTTTTTAATATACTGCTCTGTACGGTGCCACATATGCTTAACTATCGATCGGGTTGTAGGCCGGCGATAGGGGGGGAGTTCCATTACAAAAGGGATATCCGCCTTTTTAATAACGATTTTTTGCAAGATGAAGGCAGAGATAACTGCTATCCCTACCCCAATAAAATATACAAGAAAGAGCATGGTTCCCTGATAAGAAGGGAAGAAAGCGCTGATAAGCAAAACATATACAGGAAGCCTGGCACTGCACGACATAAACGGGTTGATAAGTATGGTGATCAGACGGTCGCGTTTACTCTCGATAATACGTGTCGAAAGGATGGCCGGCACATTGCATCCAAAGCCCATAAGCAACGGAATGAACGATTTGCCATGTAAACCAATA
>JAVVFR010000392.1:0-2028 GCA_032250595.1 Bacteroidales bacterium
GATACCCTATGGGTGCCCGTATGATGTCAGGACAAACAAAATATCACGAACAACTGGAAAAGGAGCTTGCCGCTTTTGAGAAGAAAGAAGATGCTTATCTCCTGAATTACGGTTATATGGGAATGACGTCCATCATCGATGCCCTTGTCGACAGAAAGGATGTTATTGTGTATGACTCCGAATCACATGCTTGTATTCTCGATGGTATGCGTATGCACATTGGGAAACGTTTTGTTTTTCCACACAACAATATTGAAAATCTTGAGAAACAACTCGAAAGAGCTACCAGATTAGCTGCACAAAACAATGGTGGCATTCTTTTGATTACAGAGGGTGTCTTTGGTATGTCGGGCGATTTGGGTAAACTCGACAAAATATGTGCCCTCAAAGAGAAGTATAACTTCCGTATCTTGGTTGATGACGCTCACGGTTTCGGTACTATGGGAGCCACGGGAGCGGGCACCTCTGAGCATCTGGGCGTTATAGATGAAGTGGACCTCTATTTTGGTACTTTTGCTAAAGCTATGGCAGGTATTGGTGGCTTCGTTGCAGGTGATGCAACCATTATCAACTATCTGAGATACAATATGCGATCGCAAATCTTTGCCAAATCACTACCTATGCCAATGGTTATCGGTGCGCTGAAACGCCTCGATATGTTGCGCTCAGAACCTGCCCACCGTGAAAAACTTTGGAAAGTGGTAAAAGCACTTCAGAAAGGCCTTAGAAATGCCGGCTTCAACCTCGGAAATACAGAGTCGCCGGTTACCCCTGTTTTCCTTGATGGCGGTGTGCCCGAAGCAACTAACCTGACTTACGACCTGAGAGAAAACTATAAAATCTTTACATCTATTGTCACCTATCCTGTTGTGCCTAAAGGCGTGATATTGATTCGACTTATCCCTACAGCGATGCACTCTGTTGAAGAAGCAGAAGTTACTGTGAAAGCTTTTACTGAAATTAAACACAAACTGGATTCAGGTGAATATGCCGGCCAGGAGATGGTTGACGTAAAAACAGACAAGTAAATATATTTCTATCTGCTTTATCGGATAAATTTTAACACGATACCTGCTTGTTGAGATGTCATCAAATGAGCGATATAATTGCCTTTTGCCAAATGTCCGACATTATAAAAATTGTCGCTAAAAAGTGTTGCCTGATCAATTAATTTACCATTTAAATCAAATATTTGTAATTGACTACGCTGGTTGTCGATCCCTACTACGGTAATTTGTTTTTTTATTGAACAATATCTCAGTAATGGAACATCAATATTTTGCTCTTTAACGGATACTGGCAGCGGGGCAAGTCTTACTTTTACTACTATAGTATCGAGTGGTGGAGCTGTTATTTGGAAAGTTTTTGTTTTATACCCTGATGCAGAGAATGAGAGGGTATAGCTGCCGGGGTGCGCCGGCCTGAACCATTTCCCTGTAACTGCATCACTATATATGTGTGAACTGTCGGCATCATGAAGATGTGCAAATATCTTTCCAGCAACAGGGTTGCCGGTAATCGAATCGATCACAATACCACGCATTCCATACCATGCCTCTTTAATATAGTTTATTAAAGAACGATGGTGGTAGTTCCAATAGTTATCCAGTTGCGATTCTGGCAATAGTTTTGTGTTCGAGACCTCCAGTGTAAGCTCCCGGCAGTAAGCATAATAGTTCAGGTAGTCTTGTCTGCCGCCGGAGATTGAGTACCACGCATACCCGTTGGTGATACCATTATTAAGGTCATCAAAGACATAGCTTGGTGCATGGGCATGCACTGTATCGGCATAACGGCGGCACACATCCACCCACCAGTCGTTATCAGGATGTAATTTCGCCCAGGTGTCCCATGGGTAGTTGGCTACCTCCGCACCCCCATGTAAATTGGCACTCACTGTTCCCTGCACCGAGTCAGCAAAAGCCATGAAGGCAATAGTCTCCTCTTGCCATGGATTACCATCAGGATGCTGGCCGTCTTCCGGGTCAGGATAGTTTCTGTTTAAATCTACATTGTTGGCATTGCGTC